>JBEHYA010000058.1:0-13093 GCA_048498415.1 Pseudomonadota bacterium | reverse complement strand
GGTCACTTCTTCCGGGCGTTCGTCAATCAGAAGAACGATCAGATAAACTTCCTTATGGTTGCCGGTGATCGCATGCGCGATATTCTGCATCATCACCGTTTTACCGGTGCGCGGCGGCGCCACGATGAGCGCGCGCTGGCCCTTGCCGAGCGGCGAGACCAGTTCAATCAAACGCGTCGTGTAATCCTTGGCCTTGGGATCGTAGGCGAGCTCAAGGTTGAGCTTTTTCATCGGGTACAGCGGCGTGAGATCATCAAAATTAATGCGGTGACGGATTTTTTCCGGGTCATCGAAATTGATCGAATTCACCTTTAAAAGCGCGAAATACCGCTCGCCATCCTTGGGCGACCTAATCTGCCCTTCCACCGTGTCACCGGTACGCAAACCAAATTTCCGCACCTGGCTGGGGCTTACATAAATATCATCGGGGCCGGGCAGATAGTTGCTTTCCGGCGAACGCAAAAAGCCGAAACCATCCTGCAGAATTTCGAGAACGCCGTTGCCGGAAATCGGCACGTCTTTTTCCGCCAGCACTTTGAGAATGGCGAACATCTGTTCCTGCTTGCGCAGCGCCCCGGCATTTTCAATGCCAAGGTCTTCGGCCAGCGCCAATAATTCAGACGGCGTCTTGGTTTTCAAATCTTTTAAATTCATCGGGCCATCCGCATCGGCGGTAATGGCGGCCGCTGCAACGGGCGCTTCTTCCACGGGTTTTTCAACCGGGGCCTTGATGCTGAGCGTGCTTTGCTTGGCCGGCTTGTCGGCGGGCGGCGTGGTATCGGAGGGGGGCTTGGTCGCCATCGAGAATAGTCCTGATCGTATATGTTTTATTCGAAATCCGGCGCGGTGGGCCTGATATTCATGAATTGTAAGAGGGGGATTTTTCCGAAATCGAAGCGCCGTTTTTAAAATCAGATTGGCGTTTTCGGTTCGGAACTATAGGGCATCTGTGGTGCAGAAACCCTTAACGCGGGGAACGTTATGCACCGTTTTTAGGGTTTTTCGGGTGCCAAAGTCAAGCCTGAATTTGGCTTTAACCATAATTTACAGGCAATTCGCCCCTTATAACCCCTTAGAACGGCTTGGCCACGATCATGATGACGATCACGATCATGAGGAGCGTCGGCGCTTCGTTGATCACGCGCCAGAATTTGGCGCTACGCGTGTTCTGGCCGTTGGCGAACTTACGCGCACTTGCGCTAAAAAAACCGTGGAGCCCGCTCATCAGCAGCACGCATAAAATTTTCACGTGCATATAGCCGTGATGCAGCGGCTCGAAATCCTGCATGTAGAGCAGCAGCAAACCAAACGCCCAGGTGGCCGCCATCGCCGGCGTCATGATGTAGCCGAGCAGCCGCTTTTCCATTTTCGAGAATGTCACGTCCAGCTCGCCGCCCTTGGGCGCATCGCTGTGATACACAAACAAACGCGGCAGATACAGCATCCCCGCCATCCACGCGACCATGGCGATGATATGAAAGGCGATTACGTAGGCGAGCATGCTTTAACCCCTGATCTGTCATCCCCGCGAAAGCGGGGATCCCATGGTAACCTTCACCACACAACCAAATGGGATCCCGCGTCAAGCGCGGGATGACAATGACGCGCCGATAAGCGCTATCGCCCTTGCCTCGCCACAATGCAGCGCCTATTCTTTTAGCCCATGGATATCTTCATCTACGCCATCATCGCGGCCGTGCTGATTTACCGGCTTTATACCGTCTTTGGCGAGAAGCGCGACGATGAGCCGCAGCGCCCCAATCCGCTGGCCCGCCCGCCCGAAAACAACGCGCCGCTGTTCGGCGCGCGCGCCGATAAAAAGCCGGATGATAAAAAGGATGATGGCAAAAACGCCGCGCCCAATAACGCAGACGTGCTGGCTTTCCCGCTCACGCCGCCCCGCCACGCAGCGGCGCAAAACCTGTTTCAGGCGGAACCCGCGCCGGCGTCCCTTGCCGGCAGCCTGCATGCCATTCATCAGGCCGACCCTGCGTTTGATGAAAAACAGTTCACCCGCGGCAGCCGCGTGGCGTTCGAGATGATCGTGCACGCCTTTGCCGAGGGCGAGCGCGGCGCCCTCAAAAACCTGATGTCGGGCCGCATCTATGAAGCCTTTGATGCCGCGATCACCGCGCGCGAACAGGCGGGTGAACGCCTCGAAGTGCGCACGTTAAGCTTACGCGAAGCCGATATTATCGCCGCGCGCGTGACGGGCGATGATGCCTATGTCACCGTGCAGTTCATCAGCGAACAGCGCAAAATCACCACCCGCGATGCCACCACCACCCGCGATACGGGCCTGGAAAAAATCACCGACATCTGGACCTTCCGCCGCAACATCCAAAGCACCGACCCCAACTGGCTGCTGGTGGAAACGCGCTCGGCGTAATTTTCTCCACGCATGTACCGGCGAAAGCCGGTACCCAGTTTTGCTGGCCCCACGAAAACGGGATACCAGCTTTCGCTGGTATGTTCGGATAAGGTTGTTCGATGAACTATTCCCGCTACCTTCAACCCGCCAACTGGCCCGACGCGCCGCTGGAAGTCCCGGCTGAAATCCGCGCGGGCCACAAACTTTTCCGCGTGGTCGATGGCGATAACACAGACGCCTTCTTCACCGGCTATTACGAACCCACGCTGCGTGCCAGCCCAATAAAAACGGGGGTTTATCGCTATCCCATTTATAAAACGCCAGCGAACCCAACGCAGTTTTCCAGAAAAGAAATCATGGCTGGCGCGCTGGAAAACCAGAAGCTTGAACTGTTTTATACCGATGACCCGGTCGATTTATTTTTCATGCACATTCAGGGCTCCGGCCGGTTGCAATTGCCGGATGGCGCATTCGCCCGGGTGAAATTCGCCGCCAAGAACGAACGCGCTTACACAGCGATTGGTCGCGTGCTGAAAGACGAAGGATCACTCGCTTCGCCCATCACCATGCAGTCCATCCGTGATTATCTCGCCGCGCATCCCGAACGCATCGCGGAAATTTTAGCCAGAAATGAATCCTATATTTTCTTTGCCCCCAACCCGGAAGCCGGCCCCGTGGGCGCCAGCGGCGCCGTGCTGCAACCCGAAGCCAGCCTTGCCATTGATGACGCCATCTGGCCCTATGGCCTGCATTTCATTGTGGATTGCCCGCACCCCGTCACGGGCCAGCCCTTCCAGCGCCTCGTGACCTCCGCCGATAAAGGCAGCGCCATCAAAGGCCCGCTGCGCGGCGATATTTTCTTCGGCGCCAGTGAAAATGCTGCGCAGCTGGCAGGCGCCATGCAGGCTAAAGGTAAACTCTGGGTTTTGTTGAAAGATTAAAAAATTAACGCGTATGCCCCGTTGAAAAACGGGGCCCATCCATCAGCAATCAAAATGGGGGGCCATGGGCCCCGGCCTTCGCCGGGGCATACGGTTCCCGATCCACATTTTTGATGCGTCGCTTATACCCTTTTCGCTTGACCCTTGCGGGCGGGGGTTTCAAATTTATTGCCAACACGGCGCGTCATTCCCGCCGGAACATTTTTCATCAGGGATTTTTTCCATGCGTTTCGCATCCACTCGTTTTGCTCTTGCTGCAACCGTTTCGCTCATCGCTTTCAGCTCGCCCGCTTTTGCCGCTTACGGCTATCAAGCCCAACAGATGCCCGCCTTCCAGGCGCAGGTTGTGCAGGCGCAGCCAGCCGGCTCTACGTATGTCGCCGCCGGCATGGGCCAGCAGCAATACGCCAACAACTATCAGGTGCCGGCGGTGCCTGATTATTTGCCCGTGACTAAAGCCGCCGCGCAATACACGCCCGGCATGTATGGCGGCGTGCAGCAGGTCGCCTATGTGCAGAACCCGCCGGCCCAGCCCGTGCTGATGGCCGCCGAACCCAACTACGCGCCGCCGCAGCCCGCCAGCAGCTATTATGCCGAGCCCAACTACAACAGCGCGTCGGCTTCCAGCAGCTACGCTTCGCCGCAGCAGCAGGTCATGCAGCAGCCGGCCCCGCAGCCCGTTTACCCCACCTACCAGCAGCAGACAGCGCAGGCTTCCCCCGCCTACCAGACCATCGATGCGCCGCAGCCTTCGCGCGCCGAACCCAGCTACGCCTTCGATAACAACTGGCGCCGCACCGGCTTTTACATGGGCATCCGCTCGGGCATGACCTTCAACGACGATACCAGCTTTGGCACTGTTGCTGGCACCTATACGCAGGATTACAAGACCGGCTGGTTGCTCGGCGGTTTAGCGGGCTACAGCTTCAAGCCGCTCACGCGCTACCTGGCGCCGCGCGCGGAAATTGAATCCGGCACCTTCCATTCCAGCGTCGATCAGCAAACGATTGGTATCACCTCGTTCAAAGACCCCAATGCGTTCGGCCAGCTGGATACCACCTATGTGTTTGTCAGCGGCTATCTTGATCTCGCCAACCTGATGCGCAGCCTCACCCCCTATGTGGGCGGCGGCGCCGGCATCGGCATTGCCGATTTCGACCGTCACGGCGTGCTCGGCGTTGTCATGAGCGACAGCGACATTGAATTCGCCTGGCATGCCGATGCGGGCGTGGCCTTCAACGTGGGCCCCGGCAGCGTGATCGATGTCGGCTACCGCTTCACGCAGGTGCCCGATGTGGAACTGACCGCCATCGACGGCACCAAGTCGAAGACGGATGTGGACAGCCACGCGCTGCTCCTCGGTTTCCGCCAGGATTTCTAATCCACGCATCGCAGCGTGATCACATAAAGGGGGCGGCGGGATCATGAAAAAAAATCCCCCGCCCCCTTCTCTTTTAATCGATAAATTTCTGGAAGACGGCAGTCCATGGCACGCCGGCATCACGCCGATCGCCAAAAAACCGCGCCATATGAACGTCATGCCGGCGAAGGCCGGCATCCACGAAAAGCCTTTAAACAAAGCGTTTGTCGTGGGGCCTGCCGTGGATCCCGGCCTTCGCCGGGATGACAAAGGAAAAGAACTGGGCACGCTGGATCGCAAAGACACGCGCCGCTTATCACGCGGCCACCACGACATCGATGCGCGCCTTGATCTGCACGGCATGCGCCAGGCGCCGGCCCAGGTTGCGGTGAAAAAATTCCTGATGCGCTGCCATGCGGCCGGCCTCAAAAATTTACTGGTGATCACCGGCAAAGGCCGCGTGACCGAACCCGGCGTGCTGCGCGCCGCGCTACCGGAATGGATCAGCTACGACGCCGACCTCAACAAAATCGTGCGCGCCCTCACCCCCGCCGCCCCCAACCACGGCGGCACCGGCGCGTTTTACGTGACGTTGAAAAAGTAATGTACGTACCGGCGAAAGCCGGTACCCATGGTGCCGCATTACGATTGCTGATGGATGGGCCCCGTTTTTCAACGGGGCATACGAATTAATCGGCGCTTGGCGCAGCCGTCAGGCGCTTGAGCACATCTTCGAACTGATCGAGCGTCTGGTAGGAAATGGTCAGCGAACCGCTGCCATTATCTTTCTGGTTCAAACTCACACGCAGGCCTAAAAGCGATGAAATATCGCGCTCCAGCTGCAATTGGTCGGCGGGTTTCACCGCATGCGGCTTGGCGTTTTTGGCCGATAAGCTGCCGCGCGCCACACGGGGCATGGTCACATGGCCTTTGGCTTCGCGGGCCACAATGTCGTTCTTCTTCACCAGCGTTTCCGTCTGGCGCACCGTGAGGTTGCCTTCCACAATTTCCTTCGCCAGCGCCAGCGGGTCTTTCGCGCTGGCAATCACTTTAGCATGGCCGGCGGTCAGGTTGCCGCTGCGCAGCATCGTCTTTACTTCGGCGGGCAGCGTATTCAAGCGCAGCATGTTGGTGATGTAGGTGCGGCTTTTGCTCAAAGCTTCCGCCAGCTCTTCCTGCGAATGGTCGAACTCGTCGATCAGATGCTGGAAGGTCTCGGCTTCTTCCATCGGCGTCAAATCCGCGCGCTGCATGTTTTCGATCAGCGCAAATTCCAGCGCTTCGCGGTCTTTAATCTCGCGCACCACCACGGGCACTTCGTGAATTTTAGCTAGCTGCGAAGCGCGCCAGCGGCGTTCGCCGGCAACAATTTCATACGCATTGGGTTTGCTGGGATGCGGACGCACCAGAAGGGGCTGTAAAACGCCCTTTTCCTTGATGCTTTCCGCCAGCTCATCCAGCTGTTCCTTGCCAAAATGCCGGCGCGGCTGCTGCGGGTTGGGGTAAAGCTGCGCCACGGGAAGCAAACGCGGCGCGCCCGAGGCATCGGGGGCGTGCGGGTCTTCATCCGCGAATATCGCTGAAAGGCCTTTGCCCAGACGGTTCTTTGAAATAGTGCCTTGCATGTTTTTTCCTTATGCGGCCCAGTTACGCTGCTCTATCGCGCATCAAAACTTCTTTAGCGAGGTGCATATACGCCTGGCTGCCCGGGCATTTTAAATCATAGACCAGCACCGGCTTGCCGTGGCTTGGCGCTTCCGATACGCGCACATTGCGCGGGATCACGGTCTCGAACACCTTGTCGCCAAAGAAGCCGCGCACATCGGCGGCCACCGTTTCCGATAAGCCATTGCGGCGATCAAACATGGTGAGCACCACGCCCCGCACTTCAAGGCCCGGGTTAAATGCCTGCTGCACTTTTTCAATCGTGCGCAGAAGCTGCGTCACGCCTTCCAGCGCGTAGAATTCGCATTGCAGCGGCACCATGACTTCATCGGCCGCGACCAGCGAATTGATGGTGAGCATGTTCAAGCTTGGCGGGCAATCAATCAGCACGTAATCATAAATCGCCCGCGCCGCCTGCAGGGCATCGCGCAAACGGTATTCGCGGTTTTCGGCGGTGACCAGTTCAATCTCCGCGCCGGCCAAAGCCGTTGAAGATGTGATAATCGAAAGGTTGGGAATGATGGTCGCCTGCGCGATCTCTTCCACCTTGGCTTCGCCGGCCAGCAACTCATACGTGCCCATGCCGCGCTTGGAACGCGCCAGGCCAAACCCGGTGGACGCATTGCCCTGCGGGTCGGCGTCCACCACTAAAATCTTTTTGTCGACCGCTGCTAAAGCGGTGGCCAGATTCACGGTGGTCGTGGTCTTGCCCACGCCGCCCTTCTGGTTGGCGAGCGCAATAATGCGCCCCAGCGGGCTTCCCATTTCACTCGGCTTTTTAATTTTTTTTGCGGACATCGGTCAGCTTTACAATCACGCCATCGGCATCGGTAAGGCTGCGCATTTTCACCGCCTGCCAGTCCCATTCTTTGTGCGCTTCAACCAGTTCAGGGTCAAGATTTTTTCCCTTTAGAAGCAAATACTGCGTGGCGGGTTTTTGCATATGCGCCGTTAAATCAAGGATTTCCGCGACAGAGGCCAGCGCGCGGGATGTCACCACATCAAAGCTGTTTTTAACCTCTGCGGCGGCCATATTAATAAGCTCGGCCCGGGTGCCGGTCTCCACCAGCACGGTGCGCAGAAACGCGGCCTTGCGCGTATCGCGCTCGATAAGCGTCACATGCGGCATGCCCAGCATGGCCAGCACCAGCCCCGGAAACCCGGCGCCCGAGCCCACATCCACAACCCGATGCGATAGGTTGGTGACCAGCGGAAAAAGCTGCGCGCTATCCAGAAAATGCCGGTGCCACAGCATGGGCAGGGTGCTGTCGGCGACCAGATTGATGCGCTTCGTCCAGTCCTGCAAAAGGCGGGCATAGATCTTGAATTTGTCCAGCGTTTCGCTCGAACAATCCGTCTCCGCCTTAAAATCATCCGCACCAAACGCGGCCGGGTTTTTCAGGTAATCAGGCATGGCTTCACATAAAACAGTATGCCCCGTTGAAAAACGGGGCCCATCTTTCAGCAGTCAAATGCTGATAAATGGACCCCGGCTTTCGCCGGGGCTTACAGATTACTATAGCGCCATCGTTGTAATGAAACTATTCTTACAAGAATAATTTCACAGTTCTGCGCGACCTTCCTGAACTTTGCGGAATGGCCAAGCCGACCCACGCTTCGGCTTGGGAGCTAAATCGCCCCTCACCGCAGGGAGGATATAGACGGCTGCCTGCGAAAGCGCGGCACGCACTTCTACGGGCACGTTCAGCGATCTCATATGCTCCCCGATTTGGAGGATGTCATGTGCAATTTCCCAGCCCCGCTGGGCGCAAGCCAGGCCCACGCCAAGGATGACTTCAACCTCTTTGTAGCTGGTACGGGAGTCAGCCTGCCACTGGAGAGACCCCATGTTTTTTTTGTACACATCAAAAAGTTTTCCCGGACGGCTGTCATCAAGGCTGAACAGCAGCACCTCGCCTTTCCGGTCCATACGGCGCACCGCAAATATATTATGATGCACGCTGGGTTCAGTGTTGAACGCAAGCACATTGTCCGCCAGAAAACGCACCGTGTCTGCATCCCTGACATGTGCGCTTAAGACCGGGGAAGATGCGGCGATCTGGCGGAAAAAGGCCAGATCCGCGCCACATTCATCCGGATAGCGCGTCATGGCCGCAAAGCGCGCGCCAAAGGCCGCGACAACGTCCGGGCGTGCCCATAATTCCTGATCCACGCCGGCGCTGCGGCTTACGATCCAGATATTGCGAAGCACGACGTTATCCTCCCGGCGTAACATCCAATCGGCTGCATGCGGCGGTTTTTTAGCAGGCCACAAGGCTCCTGACGGCGGCTTCTTGCCGCGCATGGAATCACTGTAACCTGTGGCGCGTTCGTAAGCGTTGTAATCCGGGCTGCCCTTTTGGGGGATTGTATCCCATGTCACCTGCTTCTGCAGAACGCCCACCAGCGTGGCCGACAGGGCATCCAAAGCGTTTGCGCGCGCATTGCCGGTCCCGGCGGCCGCGGCAAACGCTTCCTCGAAATTGCCGATCCGCTCATAGCTGCTTAATTTATGGAAATTGCCATCCACACTGATTTGACTGCTCGTCAACGCAAGATAGGCCCAGCCATAGCGGCCAACGGCGCGCTTTAAGCGCGCCTGCATATCCGGTGACAGATAGTCTGCGCGTTCCGGATTAGCCGCTGCCATCTGAACGGCAAAATCGACCGCCCGTTCAACGTGCCGGAAGTTAATATTCTTATCGTCCGCCTCAATTTCTGCGAGGTAGCTATCGATCAGACGTTTGATATCGCTGGAATCCACCACAAAAGCGCTTGTGTGTGGCTGGCTGGTGTTTGCGTCGGTCATGAAATTTTCTCTCTGACTGATTTGAAATAGAATTTAGAAAAAGAAATAATTTTAAAAATCTAAAAATAATCGGGACGGCATATGTATATGCGGCCCCATAGCAAGCAGCATGGTTTCACAAAGAATTAGTTGCGCCCAGCGTTTTTTTTGAAACTATTATTACAAAAATAATTTCATCCAGCTTTGGCAGCGAGCGGGCCACGCCACCACCACCGGCGTTTCGGCGGTGTAGGCGCAATCGCCGCCACCTCCTCCTTTTCGCCTTCCGGCGAGCGCACATAGTTAGTGGGCAGCTGCGCGATGATGGATTTCAAATGTTCGGGGATGGGCTTCTCTTTATTGGCATAAATCGTCATATCCGCCTGAATGCCGAACAGCTCTTTTCTGATCGGCCAGCCGCGCTGCGCAGCGCGCAAGGCAACCGTCAACACCGCTTCCGCCATATCAAAATTCTGCTCGCGCTTGGATGGATCGATCGCATGCTCGGCACGCGCAAACGCCGTGTGCAGATCACCCGGATCCCAGACGATATAGCCTTCTTCGTAGCACAGCGCTTTATCGTCGGGCCCCCGCACAAGAAACATATTATCGGCAGCCTCCGGCGCATCATGCCAGGCAATCACGTTGCTCACGGCAATATCGTTGGCGGGGAAACCGGTCAGCCGGTCGTGCAGCGGCGCATGCTGCTTGGCGATCTGCATCAGGAAGGCGATGTCCGCCGCGCAGTCATAGGGCCTTCGCGCTATATCGTGGAAGCGCGACGCAAACACATCCATCACATCCTTGCGCGTGAATAAATCATCGACGATGCCGGCATCGTTGGCCTCCAGCCAGATGTTCTTGATGAAGTTATAATCCTGTGCCCGGTACTGCCATTTTGTCGTGTGCAGCAACTCTTTATGCGTGTAACGGGAATAATATCCTGTCGCCTCACGATAAGCTTCAAACGCCTGCCAATCCTCGTCTCCCGAAGGAATAACCTCCCACACAACTTGCCGTTGCAGGGCATCGGTGATGTTGGTGGCCATCGCTTTCAGCGTGTTTTCCCGCGTGTCGTTGCTTGCCCCGGCCACGGCAAAGACCGTGTTGAAATCGCCGATCGCATTATAGGCATCGCGCAGCGCAATAAATTTTCCAAGATCAGATTCGTTGCCGGCGGCTATCAGATTTTGCCATGCCAGATGGCCCACCGCATTGCCGAGGCGCGCCTGCAGATCGGCGGGTAAAAATTTAAGACCCTCCGCCGCGTCCCGCGCAACTTCCGTGGCCAGGTACAGCGCTTCGCCCACATCGTGCTCGTTCATCTGTTTATCGATGCCATCAAGATGCGTATAAATCAGCCGCACGACTTCCGCGTTATCAACCGTGTGTGAAAGACCGGTTTGAATGTTGACCACTGGTTGCTCCGGGACATAAGAGACTGGGGGCGTAAAAGAAGCGCGGCGAAAAATGAAAACGCTTCAGGAATAATATGGCGGAGAGTTTTCTCCCCTACGGTCCAAAAGGCAAACAGAATCCACCCTGTTAACCCCTGTGCTGTCTAACGAAACTATTTTCTTGAATTACTTGCGGCGCTTTTGCTAGGCTCGGCGCCATGCTGCCCCAGCCGGTTTCCGACACCACCGCCCTGCTTCTCATGAAAATCAAGCGCGAGCTTGATTTCATCCGCCACCAGCAGCTCGACATGCTCGAGGAAATCGAGCGTCTCAAGAAATACAACGACCGCGCCATCCATACTGTCGATGAACGCTTCTACGATATCTGGCACCGGCTGTATCCCGTCTTCTATAAAGTCTTCCCGCATATGGGCCGCTTCGAGGATGAGCTGGAGATGTTTTTCAAATCCACGCCGCAGATCCGGAAGAAATAACCGGTTTGCATCCGTGGGCCGGGCAAAATTTTTTAAAACCACGAAAAACGTGGAAAATATAAAACCATTGAATTTCAATGGCTTGGAAGAATGTTCCACGTGGAACACATCAAATAGTATGTAATTTGATTGTGATTACACCAAATTGGTGTATTACTTCAGGCCGCTTTCTTGCGCTTTACGAAACCCAGCAGGCTGGCGACCGCCGCCGGGGTCATGCCGGGAATCCGGCTCGCCGCCCCCAGCGTCGCCGGCCTGGCGGCTTTGAGCTTGAGGCGGATTTCGGTGGAAAGGCTGCCGATGGCGTCGTAATCAATGCTGGCGGGAAGCACTAAATTCTCTTCTTTGGCGCTGGCTTTAATATCGGCTTCTTGGCGCACCAGATATCCGCTGTATTTCCCATCAATCTCGATCTGCTCGGCGATTTCGGGAGCCAGCGCCTTCAGTTCCGGCCAGATATTCTGGAGCTCCGCCAGTTCAATGTGGCTGTGCGCCAGCAGTTCCAGCGCGTTGCGGCGCTGGCCATCCTGATTGACCTTCAGGCCCTTCCTGAGCAGTTCATGGGCGGAGCCGGACAGGCTTTGCGCCAGTTCCCGGGCATGGGTCAGCGCTTCCATCTTGGCGGTGAATGCCTGCAGCCGCGCCGCGCCCACACATCCCAGTTCAATCGCTCGGGGGGTGAGGCGCTGGTCGGCGTTATCGGCGCGAAGGCTCAGGCGGTATTCGGCGCGGCTTGTGAACATGCGATAGGGCTCAGACGTGCCGCGGGTGATCAGGTCATCGATCATCACGCCGATATAGGCTTCGCCCCGGTTCACGTGGAACGGTGAGCTGCCGCCGGCTTTCAGGGCGGCGTTCAAACCAACGATCAAACCCTGTGCGGCCGCCTCTTCATACCCCGTGGTGCCATTGATCTGGCCCGCCAGAAACAGGCCTTCGGCGCGTTTGGTCTCAAGGCTTGGCTTCAGTTCCCGGGGGTCGATGAAATCGTATTCGATGGCGTAGCCGTAGCGGATGACTTCCACGTTTTTGAGGCCGGGAATGGTGCGCAGGAATGCGTCCTGCACATCCACCGGCAGGCTGGTGGAGATGCCGTTGGGATAGATGGTGTCGTCGTCCAGACCCTCGGGCTCCAGGAAAATCTGGTGGCGGTCTTTTTCCGCAAAGCGCACGACCTTGTCTTCGATCGAGGGGCAATAGCGCGGCCCCACGCCCTTGATCTGCCCGCTATACATCGGCGCGCGGTGGAGGTTGCCGCGGATGATCTCGTGGCCATCGCGGTTGATATAAGTGATGCCGCAGGAAATCTGCCGGGCCTGCGTATGTGTGGTAAGGGTCGAGAAATAATAGGGATTTTCATCCGCCGGCTGCATCTCCAGCCCGTCCCATTCAATCGTGGAACCCTTGAGCCGCGCGGGTGTGCCGGTCTTGAGGCGGCCAAGCTGGAAGCCGATCCTTTCCAGGGTATTGGAGAGCCCCATGGACGGCGCATCCCCCACCCGCCCCGCCGGGGTTTTGACTTCGCCCTGATGGATCAGCCCGCGTAAAAACGTGCCGGTAGTGAGCACGACGGCGGCGGCTTTGATGGCTTCCCCATCGGCGCCGATAATGCCCTGAACCCGCCCGTTTTCATATATCAGGTCTTCCACCGCAATCTCGCGGATATCGAGATTCGCCTGATTTTTCAGGGTTTTCTGCATGGCCTGCTTATATAGCTTGCGGTCGGCCTGCGTTCTCGGCCCGCGCACGGCGGGGCCCTTGGAGCGGTTAAGCAGCCGGTACTGGATGGCGGCAGCATCGGCCACTTTGCCCATAATGCCATCCATCGCGTCGATCTCGCGCACCAGATGGCCCTTGCCCAGGCCGCCGATGGCGGGGTTGCACGACATCTCCCCGATGGTCGAAAACTTGTGGGTGGCAAGCAGCGTGCGGGCGCCCATGCGTGCCGATGCCGCCGCGGCTTCACAGCCCGCGTGACCCCCGCCCACAATGATGACGTCGTATGAATTCATGACGCGGGTTATATACTCTTTTTGACCGCAGGAAAAAAGATGCGTCTCAAAACCCGGCCTAACCA
>JBEHYA010000057.1:0-13136 GCA_048498415.1 Pseudomonadota bacterium | reverse complement strand
AAGAACCGGGTATTGGCCGGAGTAGGCGGTTCCGGTGTGGGGTCTGGTTTCGGTTCGGGCTCTGCCTGGCCACTGGTGCTGAGAGCAGGACCCGCCCCCCTGGAAGCCACGCTTTCTGTAGATGCGCTGCTTAGCCCCGGTGGCGTGAATGTAGATCTCGCCGGCAAACTGCAAATGTTGGCCCCC
Organism: Pseudomonadota bacterium; assembly: GCA_048498415.1. GTDB lineage: Bacteria > Pseudomonadota > Alphaproteobacteria > UBA9219 > RGZA01 > JBEHYA01. The sequence goes on along the minus strand of JBEHYA010000057.1, from coordinate 12,950 downwards.
TTCGGCATGGGCAACCCGGAACCCCGCTTTGCGGTGATGGATGCCATTTTGTGCAAGGCCGACCCCGTGGGCCAGAACCACCTTAGCCTTCTTGTCAAAGACGATATGGGCAATTACCTGCGCGCCATGGCGTGGCGGGCGATGGATAACGAGATCGGGCAGGGCGTCACGCGTTTGCCCAAAGGCACGCGCGTGCATATTGCGGGCCACATCCGCCTCAATTCCTACGCCATGCGCGAAGAAGCGCGGCTCATCGTGGATGACATCGCGGCGGCCTGACATGCTAAAGCCGCCCTACATCGTTCTTGATGATAACCGCGATGGATCAGGCGCCACGCTTTATACCAACCCCACCCACATCATCACCGCCCAAAACCCTGCGGAAGTCCCTGCGGCACTAGTACAACTGCAATCGGCCATCGATACCGGCAAGCACGTTGCCGGCTATTTTGCCTATGAACTCGGCGCATTACTGGAAGAAAAACTTGCGCCCTGTTTTCGCGAAACATCAACCCCGCTGCTCTGGTTCGGCGTCTTCGATGCGCCGAAAGCATTTACCGATTGGCATACCGATAAAAGCTTCTCGCTCACCCACCTAACCCCCGCACAAAATTTCGCCGATTACAAAACAGCCTTCGATAAAGCCATCCGCTATATCAACGAAGGTGATATGTATCAGGTCAATCTCACCTTTCCATATACCTGTGATTTCTCCGGTGATGCCTTCGCGCTTTACGCCCATCTCCGCGCCCAGCAGCATGTGGCGCATGGGGCGCTGATTGTGACGGATGAGTTTCAGGTGCTCTCGCTCTCGCCGGAACTGTTTTTTGAAATCAAAGACGGCGTGATCACCGGCAAACCCATGAAAGGCACCGCGCCGCGTGGAACAAGCGAAAAAGCCGATAAAACGCTGGCCGCCGAACTTGCCAGCCACCCAAAACCCCGTGCTGAAAACCTGATGATTGTGGATTTGATGCGCAATGATTTCGGCCGTATCGCCCAGCCGGGGCAAGTGGCTGTGCCGGAGCTGTTTAAAGTGGAGACGTTCGAGACGCTCCATCAAATGACATCCACCGTCACCGCCAAGCTGCAGAAAAATATCAGCATCGAAAAACTCCTCTGCGCCATTTTCCCCTGCGGCTCCATCACCGGCGCTCCCAAAATCCGCGCCATGCAGATCATTCATGAGCTGGAGAAGACCCCGCGCGGCGTTTACACCGGCGCCATCGGCGCCTTCAGCAAAAACCACGCCATCTTTAACGTCGCCATTCGCACGCTGGTGCTGCAAAACGGCAAAGGCATCCTCGGCGTCGGCGGCGGCATCGTCGCCGATTCAAATGCCGCCGATGAATATGACGAAGCCCTGCTAAAATCCCGCTTCCTCAATAAAAGCTGCTATTTTGACTTGTTCGAGACCATGAAGTGGGAGAGGGGCACCGGCTTTTACCTGCTGGAACGCCATCTCCAACGCCTGCAAACCTCCGCCGCGCATTTCGGCTTTACGTTTGATGAAGCAAAAATCCACGCTGCACTCGCCGCGCAGGAAAAACTATTCCCGGCATCACTCATGCGCTACCGCCTTACGCTAAAACGCAATGGCGATCTCGTACACGCTGCATCACCGCTCGATGATAACAACAAAGATTGGCGCCACGTCATTTCCAATCACGTTCTGGCAAGTGGCAACGAATTTCTCTATCACAAAACCACGCAGCGTGATCTGTATGAAACCGAACTCGCCCGTGCCCAGGCGCACGGCGCCGATGACGTCTTGTTCTTCAACACGCGTGGCGAATTATGTGAAAGCGCGCGCGCAAATGTGTTTGTGGAACTGGATGGCCGGCTGCTCACGCCGGCCCTCAACTGCGGCCTGCTCCCCGGCACGCTGCGGGCCGAGTGGCTGGCCCTGAATAAGGCTACCGAGTCCGTTATTACGGCCCCCATGCTAAAAGCCGCCAAGGCCATCTATCTTGGCAATTCCCTGCGCGGTTTACGTCTTAGCAAAGCCTTATAAACCATTGATAAACCTTCAATTCAGCCTTCTTCAACCACTCCTGCGTATGCTTGGTGGGATGAGTAAGACTCTGCGCGAAACCTATAACGAGCTGTGCCGGGCCCAGACCTTCAAGGGCAAGTCGCCTTTTATCGTCTGGCTGTTCGAAAACCCGGCTTCGCCGCTGGCGCTGCCCGGCTCCATCAGCCTCGCGCAGCACGATTACGTGCATTGCCTGCTCGGTAAAAATTTAAGTCTCTCGAGTGAAGCCTATGTGCTGGGTTTCACCATGGGCTGCGACCCGAACACGCGCGAATGGCATTTGTGGTTCTTCAAGATGCTCAGCTGCTATCTTTATCCGAAGCAGTACCGCTTCAAGCGCAAGAAACACTGGCCGATTTTTATGCGTGCCTACATGCTGGGCAAAGCCGCGCATGCGGGCGATTTAGAAAAAGTCGACTTTAGCGCATGGATGGATCAATCCATCGATCAACTCCGCCAGCATCTCCTTGGCGTACACGTCGTCTCAGTCGCTTAAACGTCGAGTTCCTTGGCGAAACCCGCATTTTCCTGAATGAACTGGAAGCGTTTTTCCGGCTTGCGGCCCATTAAAGCTTCCACCAGATCTTCCGTGACCTTCACATCATCGCGCTGGTCGGGGTCGGTATGGCTTGGCAGCATCACACGTAAAAGGCTGCGCTTGCTGGGGTCCATGGTGGTTTCTTTCAATTGCGCCGGCATCATTTCGCCAAGGCCTTTGAAGCGGCTGATCTCCACATGGCCGCGCCCGCCGAATTCTTTAGCCAGCAACTCATCCTTATGCGCGTCGTTCCGCGCATACGCGCTCTTGCCGCCCTGTTGCAGGCGGTACAACGGCGGCTGGGCGAGATAGAGATGCCCCTTGGAAATAAGTTCCGGCACTTCGCGGTAGAAAAACGTCATGAGAAGCGCGGCGATATGCGCGCCATCCACGTCGGCATCGGTCATGATGATAATGCGTTCATAGCGCATTTTATCGGATGAAAATTCTTTACCCAGCGGGCAGCCAATCGCCTGAATAAGATCGGCCAGCTCCTGATTGCCGCGCAGTTTTTCGTTGGAAGCGCTGGCCACGTTCAGAATTTTACCGCGGAGCGGCAAAATGGCCTGCGTCTCGCGGCTGCGCGCCTGTTTGGCGCTGCCGCCGGCGCTATCGCCTTCCACCAGAAACAATTCCGTACCCGCGCTATCGGTGCGGCTGCAATCGGCCAGCTTGCCGGGCAGGCGCAGTTTACGCGTGGGCGATTTGCGGCCCAACTCTTTCAACTGCGCCTTCTTTAAACGCTCATCCGACTTTTCAATGATGCGGTTGAGAAGGGCGGTGCTCGCCGCAGGGCTGGATGTCAGCCAATGGTCAAAGTGATCCTTAATCACCTGATCCACCCAGCGCGCGGCTTCTAATGTTGCCAGCTTTTCCTTGGTCTGGCCCTGAAACTGCGGGTCAGGGATGAAAGCGGAAAGCAAAATCGCCGCGCCATCCAGCACGTCGTCGCTGGTCACCTGCGCAATTTTCTTATTTCCCGTCATCTCGCCGTAATTGCGAAGCCCGCGCATTAACGCGGTGCGGAGACCGCTTTCATGCGTGCCGCCCAGCGGGGTGGGAATGGTATTGCAATAGGTGTGCGAAAAACCATCGTCGCCGTCATCGGGCCATGCCACCGCCCATTCCACTTTGCCGCTTTTCACCGGCAAATCCGCAAAACCCGCAAAGGGTTCGGGGGTGAGGGTAGGGCGGCCTTCAATCGAGCTTTTTAAATAATCTTCCAGCCCGCCGGGAAAATGAAACGTCGCGGTCTCCGGGATTTCCGGCGTGTCTTTCAGCAGCGCTGCATCGCATGACCAGCGAATTTCCACGCCGCGGAACAGATAGGCTTTGGAACGTGCCAGCTTATAAATCAGGGCCGGCTTAAACTTCGCCTTGGTGCCGAAAATATCGGGGTCAGGCCGGAAGTTCACGGTTGTGCCGCGCCGGTTGGTCACCGCGCCCACTTTCTCCAGCTTGCCTTTGGGCTCGCCGCGCGAATAACGCTGGCGCCACAGCACTTTATCGCGCGCAACTTCCACCTCTAAAAATTCGGTCAGCGCATTCACAACCGAAATACCCACGCCGTGCAAACCGCCCGATGTCTGATAGGCCTTCTGCGAAAACTTGCCGCCGGAGTGCAGCATAGTGAGAATAACTTCCAGCGCGCTCTTGCCCGGATATTTTGGATGCTTGTCTACCGGAATACCGCGGCCGTTATCGGCGATTGAACAGGTGCCGTCGGCCGAAAGGCCCACTTCAATGCGGTTGGCATACCCCGCCACCGCTTCGTCCATGGCGTTATCGAGCACTTCTGCAACTAAATGGTGCAGGGCTTTTTCATCGGTGCCGCCAATATACATGCCGGGGCGCCGGCGCACGGGCTCAAGCCCTTCTAATACCTCGATATCTTCGGCGGTATAGCGGCTTGCCTTTGCGGCACTTCCAAATAAATCAGCCATCGAAAAACCAACATTTCTACGTTAAACTGCCCGGTAATTATGGGGATTCTAAGGGTATTTAGATGAAGCGGGCAAGTCTTTCTGTCAATCCGTTGTTTGCCGGCGTCGCGTTAGCGGCCATGCTGGCTGCACCGGCGCACGCCGACGACGTGATGGAGAATCTGCCGCCCCTCAATCTCACCCATTCGGTGTATCTGGGTGGCCTGCACGTTATGGATAGCAAGGCCGACTTTAACACCGACGGCAAACTTTATAATATTCAGCTGCAGGCTTTCACCCAGGGCTGGCTGCGCCGCATCGCGCCGTGGGATGCGAAGGTGAGCGCCAGTGGCAGCGTGGCGAATGAAGAAGTCCACCCCCGCACCGCCAGCGTCGTCACCATCTGGCAAGACGATCAAAAAGCCGTGAATTTGAATTTCGATAAGGGCAAAGCTGCCGCCAGCTTCAACCCGCCCGAAGAAAGCAAGAACGAAAAAGTGCCCGATGACATGCTGAACGGCGCGCTCGATCCCTTAAGCGGCATCGTGCAGGTGCTGGCCAGCTTTGCGTATGGCAAGGGCTGCGACCAGAACATCCCGATTTTCGATGGCCATCGGCGTATTGATTTGAAATTGAAGGAAGCGGGAGAAAGCGTGCTTTCAGCCAGTGAAACCAACATGTATGCCGGCCCCGCCACGCGCTGCAAAGTTGATTTCGCCATCCTTGGCGGCTCGCGGAAAGACCGCGAAGGCAGCACCTTCTGGCAGGATGGCAAAGGTCAATCCGGCCGCCCTCCCGCCTATATTTACCTTGCTCAATTGCGGCCCGATCTGCCGCCCATGCCGGTGAAGGCCGAGACCAGCACCATTTTTGGCGCCGTGGTCGTGAACCTTACCGGCCTTGATACCGGCAAGCCCCAGCACGCCTCGCGCTGATCGATAATTTGTCATCCCCGCGAAGGCGGGGATCCACGGCAGGCCACATAACGAAGGTCTTGTTTAATGGCTTATCGTGGATGCCCGCCTTCGCGGGCATGACAAGAAAGAAAAAACTTTAGGCCATGTACCGCGGCGGCAGGCCGTTCACTAAATTGCTGGTGACGCGGTAAATATCATAGCTGCCCACTTTCTCGAACCGTTCGCCGATCGGCTCCGCCCAGAACCGCGCAGACGTATACCCGTTCTTGCGCCAGTACAGTTCCAGCCGTTTGGCCAGCGCCATGGCGCCTTTTTGGCTTAAGGACTCCGGGAAATCAGAGTCGAGTTCCTTCGTGTGGGAAAGGCTCTCCGCCTTCCCATCCATTTTCTTGCGCGACATATGTAGCCCCAAAAGCTATGCCCTGATGCCGAACTTGAAATGCAGTGTTCGTTCAGGTGCGTTGTTGTTATGGTTCTTTTGGTAGACCCTGAATTGGTCTTTTTCAACAAAATAAATTGTTTCAATAAAACGAATTTATGGGCTATTTGCGGTATGGTTAACAAATAATCAACAAATATTTGTTGTAATCAATTTTTCTGGCCTTATAGTCTATTCAGCAAATCACCCCCGTTTTCGGCTCGGCTTTTTTCATGTCGTCACCTTCACCCACCACCCTTGGCGAGCGCGTGCGATTCTTGCGCGAGAAAAAAGGCATGAGCCAGAGCGAGCTTGCCGGCGCATTGCCGGGCGTGAAGCAGCAATCCATTGATCAGCTGGAGCAGGGCCAGGTCCGCCGCCCGCGTTTTTTACCGGAGCTTGCGGTGGCGCTTGGCACCAACGTGCAATGGCTTCTCACGGGTGAAGAAAACGCGCCGGCGCCCGATACCGAAATTGATACCGCCTTACTGCGCGATGTGTTTGTTGCTGTTGAAAATGTTCTGGCGCAAAAAAAGCTGCACCTCGATACCGCACACAAAGCCAATATTGTCGGTGCTTTATACGAATTGATGCAGGACGAAACCCAGCGCGGGCCGGAGGCATTAAATCAGGCCGCCGCCAATGTGGTCGATTACGACCAGCTCATGCGCCGCAACCAGCGCTAACCGTATATTAATCGTAATACTGCCCCAGCACCGACAGCGCATCGCCCATCTGGTCGGACTTGATGTCTTTGATCGTGGGCGCGTTGAGCGCCGTCAGTAAATGGTTGGCAACTTCTGCGGGCGTTTTTTTCTGCACCCGCGCCGCATGGTCGATCAATGTCTGCACGATCATCTTCTCGCTATAGCTTAGCGGGCGCAGCATGTGGCCATAGGCATAGCCGATGGCAAAAAACACGATCACAATCCCCAGCATCAACAGCCGTCGCAAATTGCGATCACGGCTTTGCCCGGCCTCAACCTCGGGCAGCGCGCTTTTCAGCAGGTCAGCGATTCTTTGCTGACGGCTCAATAACGGCTGATCCAGTGCATCTAAATCCGGCGGTTGCATTTGCAATTTGCTGAAATAGAGTAAATTAATTGTTTAATTTAGGCTCAGACTATGAACAAGAATTTAACAGTCTGCATAACGCAAAATCTATCCACCACTAAGAAAACATGATCGGTTTGTAAAGCGTACAACACCAATTAAAACAGGGCTCATGACGGAACTGAAAAAACTCGCTTGCATTATATTGGCCGCCGGGCAGGGCACGCGGATGCGCTCGGCCATGCCCAAAGTCATGCACCTGCTGACAGGCCTGCCCATGATCACGCATGTGCGTCGCGCCCTCGAAAGCCTGGGGCCGCAGCAGATCGTCGCCGTCATCAGCCCCGATGCTAAAAGTGTCGCCGACAGCCTCGCGCCCCATGCGATTGCGTATCAGGAAAAACGCCTCGGCACCGCGCATGCCGTTTTGGCCGCGCGTGATGCGCTCAAAAATTTTAAAGGCCGCGTGCTGATCGCCTATGGCGACACGCCGCTGATCCGCTCGGAGACGCTGCGCGCGCTTGCCAATCACGCCGCGCCCGTCACCGTTTTAGCCTTTAATCCCGCAGATCCCGCGCAATATGGCCGCGTGTTTGTGAACGCCGAAGGCCAGGTGGAACGCATCATTGAATTTGCGGATGCGAGCCCGAGTGAACGTGCGAGCCCGCTCTGCAACGCGGGCCTCATGGCCTTCAACAGCGACGTGTTGTGGGAACTGCTTTCCGGCATCCAGCCGCACAACGCGCAGGGCGAATTTTATCTGACCGACGCGATTGCGCTCGCCCACGCGCAGGGTATTCTATGCGGGCATATTGTAGCCAAAGAGGATGAAGTCATGGGTGTGAACAGCCGCGCGGAACTCGCCGCCGCCGAACGCGTGATGCAGGATCGCCTGCGTGCCGCCGCCATGGAGAAGGGCGCCACACTGCGCGACCCATCCACCGTTTATTTTTCCACAGATACCGAACTCGCGCGCGATGTGATTGTGGGCCCCAACGTCGTTTTCGGCCCCGGCGTAAAAGTTGAAGAAGGCGCAGAAATATTGCCCTTTTCGCATCTGGAAGGCGTGGTGGTGGGGGCAGGCGCCCGCATCGGCCCGTTCGCGCGCCTGCGCCCGGATTCAAAAATCGGCGCGGGCGCCCATATCGGCAATTTCGTTGAAGTCAAAAAATCGGATGTCGCGGCGGGCGCCAAGATCAATCATCTGTCGTATGTGGGGGATGCCAAGGTCGGCGCGCGCACCAACATCGGCGCCGGCACCATCACCGCGAATTACGACGGCACGCACAAGCACGCCACCGAAATCGGTGCGGATGTTTCCATCGGCTCCGATACGGTTCTCGTCGCTCCGGTTAAAGTGGGCGAGGGAGCGTTGATTGCGGCCGGCAGCATCATCACCGACGACGTTCCCGCCCAGGCCATGGCCATCGCCCGCGAAAAGCAGGTCAACAAAGCCGACTGGGCCAAACGTTACCGGGATAAAAAAGCCAAGTAATCGTCGTATGCCCCGGCGAAGGCCGGGGCCCATTTATCCGCATTTTGATTGCTGTTCGATGGGCCCCGTTTTTCAACGGGGCATACGTGAATGAATGAAATATAATGTTATCAAGTGTTTGTTTTACTTGTTTTAAATTTTGCTATTCCTAACACTCCTTTTCTCTCTAACCATCCCTGAAAAATCATGTGCGGCATTGTTGGCGTAGTTGGTAAGCGCGAAGCGGCGCCCCTTATCCTTGATGGCCTGCGCCGTCTGGAATACCGCGGCTATGACAGCGCCGGCATCGCCACGCTGGATGCGGGTGGCAAAATGGATCGCCGCCGCGCCAAGGGCAAAATCGATGCGCTCGCCGCGCTGCTTACCCAAACCCCGTTGCCGGGTTTAATCGGCATTGGCCATACCCGCTGGGCTACGCATGGCAAACCCAACGAAGCCAACGCCCATCCGCATGCCACGGCGGAAGTTGCGATTGTCCATAACGGCATCATCGAAAACTACCGCGAGCTTCGCGAGCGCCTCATCAAAAAAGGCTGCGTCTTTGCCAGCGAAACCGATACCGAGACCATCGCTCACTTAATCAGCGTGAATTTGCGCGACGGCATGAAGCCGGCGGAAGCCACCGCCAAAGCGCTTAAAGAATTACAGGGCGCCTTCGCACTCGCCATTCTGTTTACGGGCTATGATGACCTGCTCATCGGCGCCCGCCGTGGCAGCCCGCTGGCGGTTGGCTATGGCGACGGCGAGATGTATCTGGGCTCTGATGCTCTCGCGCTCGCACCCTTTACTCAACGCATCACGTATCTGGAAGAGGGCGATTGGGTGGAAGTTACGCGCACAAACGTCACCATCCATGACTCAACCGATAAAGTGGTGAGCCGCGAAATCCAGCAAACCGCGCTGTCGGGTGCCATGATCGGCAAGGCCGGCTACCGCCACTTCATGCTCAAGGAAATTTTCGAGCAGCCCGGCGTGATCGGCGATACGCTTGGCAGCCTGGTGGATAGTGCAACCGGCAGCATCAGCCTGCCCACGCTGCCGTTTCAGTGGAAAGACATCTTCCGCCTGACCATCATCGGCTGCGGCACCGCCTATTACGCCGGCATGGTCGCCAAATACTGGTTCGAACAGATCGCGCGCCTGCCGGTCGATGTCGATATCGCCTCCGAATACCGCTACCGCGGCGCGCCGGTTGACCCCAAGGGCGCGATGATCGTCATTTCCCAATCAGGTGAAACGGCGGATACGCTCGCCGCGCTGTCTTACGCCAAAAGCCACGGCCAGAAAGTGCTGGGCATCCTCAACGTGCAGGGCTCCTCCATGGCGCGTGCGGTGGATAGCGTGCTGCTCACACTCGCGGGCCCGGAAATTGGCGTCGCGTCCACAAAAGCCTTCACCACGCAGCTGGCGGTTCTCGCAGCGCTGGCCATTGATTGCGCGGAAAAACGTGGTTCCATCAAAGCCGATGAAGCCAAAAAGCTGGTGGCCGCGCTTCGCGAAGTTCCCGGCCATATCAATCACGTGCTGCACCAGCAGGACAGCATCCGCGAACTCGGCGAACATCTGGCCGAAGCGCATGACGTTTTATATCTCGCCCGCGGCCCCATTTACCCCATCGCGCTTGAAGGCGCGCTTAAATTAAAAGAAATTTCCTATATCCACGCCGAAGGCTACGCGGCTGGCGAACTCAAACACGGCCCCATCGCGCTGATCGATGAAGACATGCCCGTAGTTGTGCTGGCGCCCCACGATGCGCTCTATGAAAAAACCACTTCCAACATGCAGGAAGTTCTGGCGCGCGGCGGCAAGGTGGTCGCGTTCTCCGATGCCAAGGGCCTTGCGCATCTTACCGCCAAACCGTTCTGGAGTGCGGCACTGCCCGATATCCATCCGTTCATCGCCCCGCTGGTTTACAGCATTCCCGTCCAGCTGCTCGCCTATTACACCGCCATCGCCAAAGGCACGGATGTTGACCAACCCCGTAACCTCGCCAAGAGCGTGACGGTCGAATAATCCATCCGCCATCAGGCATTCCCGCGAAAGCGGGAATCCAGTTTGGTTTAAGCAGAAATAACAAGAAAAACTGGATCCCCGCCTGCGCGGGGATGCCTGCAAAGACGAATTAATTTTCACCATAGCCAACGGCATTTTTTACCTTATATTGCTGGCTATGCCCGAGACATGGACCCCCGATAGCTGGAAAAAACGCGTGGCCGCCCAGCAGCCCGAATACCCCGACCAGGCCAGGGTTGGCGCGGTGGTGGAACGCCTCAAGAACTACCCGCCGCTGGTCTTCGCGGGTGAAGCGCGCCGCCTTAAAGCCGCCCTCGCGCGCGTGGCCAAGGGCGAAGCCTTTTTACTGCAGGGCGGCGACTGCGCTGAAAGCTTTGCCGAATTCCATCCCAACAACATCCGCGATACGTTTCGCGTGCTGCTGCAAATGGCCATCGTCCTTACCTTTGGCGGCGCGACGCCAGTCGTGAAAGTCGGGCGCATGGCGGGCCAGTTCGCCAAGCCGCGCAGCGACGCGCTCGAGACCATCAACGGTAAATCGCTGCCATCCTATAAGGGCGATATCATCAACGGCATCGAATTCGATGAAAAGTCGCGGGTGCCCGATCCCGAGCGCCTGTCCGCCGCCTCCAATCAATCCGCCGCCACGCTGAATTTGCTGCGCGCCTTCGCGCAGGGCGGTTATGCCGATCTGCACAAGGTGCATCAGTGGACTCTTAACTTTCTCGATAAAAGCCCGTCCGGCGAAAAATACCGCGACCTTGCCAACCGGCTGGATGAAACCCTGCAATTCATGGCGGCCTGCGGCTTAACGTCGGAAAACGTCACGCAGATCCGCGAGACCGATTTTTTCACCTCGCACGAAGCGCTGCTGCTGCCCTATGAACAAGCCCTGACGCGCATCGATAGCACCACCGGCGACTGGTACGATGTGTCGGCCCATTTATTGTGGATCGGTGACCGCACCCGGCAGGTCGATGGTGCGCATGTGGAATTCCTGCGCGGTGTCCACAACCCGCTCGGCCTCAAATGCGGCCCCAGCATGGATGCGTCGGAACTGCTCAAGCTCATCAACATCCTCGATCCCGCCAATGAAGCCGGCCGTCTCACGCTCATCATGCGCATGGGCGCCGATAAGGTCGCGGAAAAGCTGCCGCCGCTTCTTCGCGCCATCAAAAAAGAAGGCCGCAACGTCGTGCTGGCGTCCGATCCCATGCACGGCAACACCATCAAAACGGCGGCGGGCATCAAAACCCGGCCGTTCGATAAGATCATGAGCGAGATCAAATCGTTCTTCAGCATCTGTGCCGCGGAAGGCGTGCATGCGGGCGGCGTGCATCTTGAGCTTACCGGCCGCGATGTGACGGAATGCTTAGGTGGCAGTGCGGCCATCAGCGAAAGCAATTTGTCGGAACACTACGACACCCATTGCGATCCGCGTCTGAATGCCAGCCAGGCGGTGGATCTCGCCTTCATGCTGGCTGAATATTTAAAGGCGGAACGTGTGAGCGCCCGCCAGCCGTTACGTGAACGCCGTTAACAGAAAAGGAGAACCACATGAAAAAAACCATTCTCGCCGCCGCCATGCTCATGGCCCTTGCTTCACCCGCACTTGCCGGCACCATCACGTTCTCGAACGGGCAGGGCGTGTGGCAATCCACCAACTGCCCCCAGCCCATGCCGCCCTCCGTGGCCCATGTGAACAGTGAAACGGCTGCATCCCGCATGAACGGCGTGGTGGTGAACTACAACGAATACAGCCAGCAACAGCAGGCCTATATGAACTGCCTGACGCGCGAAGCGAAAATGGATGCCGATGCGGCGGGCAGCATCGTGATGCAGTCGCTGGCGGGCCAGGTGCAGGCCGCGCAAGATACGCTGGTGCGTGAACGTTCCACCATGTACCTGCGCCGCTGATCATGACCGGCCATCAACCCAAGATCGCCGATTACTTCCAGCAATCGGCCACCAACTTCGTAGAGCTGAAAAAGCTCAGCCCGCTCATTGAAACCGTGGCCAAGGACTGCGCCGCCAGTCTGCAAAAAAACGGCCACCTGTTCTTCTGCGGCAATGGCGGTTCCGCCGCGGATTCCCAGCATATTGCGGCCGAGCTTATCGGCCGCTTTATGAAGGAACGCCGCTCGCTGCCCGGCACGGCGCTTACCACCAACTCCTCCACGCTGACGGCCATCGGCAACGATTACGGCTACGATGAAGTGTTCGCGCGGCAGGTGGAAGGTTTGGCGAAAGCCGGCGATATCCTGTTTGCTATCTCCACCAGCGGCAACAGCAAGAACGTCATCAAAGCCATCCTGAAAGCCAAATCCATCGGCGTGAAAACCGTGGGGCTTACGGGCGCCAAGGGCGGGCAGATGGCGGAACTCTGCGACATGTGCATCCGCGTGCCCTCCGACTACACGCCGCACATTCAGGAAATGCACATCGCCACCGGCCACATGATCTGCCAGATCATCGACGATATTTTGTTTGAGTAATGGCTAAAACCTATCCATCACTCAAAGGCGTCATCCCCGCGAAGGCGGGGATCCACGATAGGCC
>JBEHYA010000056.1:0-13266 GCA_048498415.1 Pseudomonadota bacterium | reverse complement strand
GCGTAATAGCCCGCTGCACCAGATCTTCCGAAACGGCGTCCAGCGCGCTGGTCGCTTCATCCAGCAGCAAAATGGGGCTATTGCGCAGGAATGCGCGGACCAAAACCACACGCTGGCGCTGGCCGCCGGATAAAAAACCGCCACCCTCGCCCACCATGCTGTCATAACCGTTGGGGAGTTTACGGATGAATTCATCCGCTTCCGCCGCCACGGCAGCGCTTTCAATTTCTTCCTTTGCCGCGCCATAACGGCCAAAACCTATGTTGTGGGCGGCGGTATCGTTAAACAGCACGGCATCCTGACTTACCAGCGTCACGGCTTCGCGCAAGCTTGCCACTTTCACATCCCGCACATCCTGCCCATCGATCAGCACAGCGCCGCCCTGCACATCCCAGAAGCGCGAGATGAGATTAAAGATCGTGGATTTACCGCCGCCGCTTTTGCCCACCAGCGCGACCGTCTCGCCCGGCTCGACTTTCAAATTCAAGCCATTCAGCGCCTGCTGCGTGGGCACATAGGCAAAATGCACATTGTTAAATTCAATCGCGCCCTTGTTCACATTTAGTGAAATGGCGCCGGGCTTATCAGTGATCTGTGGTGCTTCGCCCAGAATGGTGAAGATGCGCTCCGCTGCCGCCAGGCCTTCCTGCGAAATCGCGTTTAAATTCCCCAGCGAACGGATGGGCTGCGTGACCATAAGAAGCGCGGTGATAAAACCGGTGAAATCTCCCACCGTGCCGGTGCCCGATGCCACCCGCCATGTACCAAACAGCAGCACGCCGGCAATCGCGAAACCACCCGCGAGTTCCATAAGGGGATCGACACGGGCGCGTAGGCGCGTTGCCTTCATCATGGTGCCGTATAAATCTTCAAACGTATTGCTGGCGCGGGCTTCTTCGTATTTTTCCAGCCGGTAGGATTTGACCATCCGCACGCCGGAAAAACTTTGCTGCAAAAACGCCGTGAGACTGCCAATGGTGGCCTGCAATGAACCCGCGGTTTTACGCAGGCGTTTGCCCAGTTTCAGAATGGGGTAGCCGACAAAGGGATAGACCACAAAAACAATCAGGGTCAGCAGCGGGTCGAGATAAATGATGGTGCATACCAACGCCACAACCGTCAGGCCATCGCGAATATAGCCTGTCATGCAGCGGTTTAGCGCCAGGCGTAGCGCTTCCACATCCGCCGTAAAGCGGGAGGTAAGCGTGCCAATGGGCTCACGCGTCAGGCGCGATAAATCGGCGCGCAGCAGGTGGTTATATAAATCCCGCTGCACATCCACAATAATGCGGTTCACCATGCCGGCGGTCGCGACCGACTGCCAGAACATCATCCCTGCCCTGAAGGCAGTCACCAGAATGATGATGACGGGAATGATATAAAGCGTGTGCAGATCCTTCTCGTTGATTTTCTGGAAGGTCCATTGAATGACAAGCGGATAAGCGCTGGTGGCAGCCGCCACCAGCACCATCAGGCCCAGCGAGCCTAGCAGCGCGCGCGTATACGGGCGCACCCAGCGCTGCCAAATCTGGCGCATCAGGCTAAGGCTGCGGGTATCAAGCTGGGGGATGTTCTGGGTCATCAAAAAGGGGTTTGGGGTCGTTTCGGGCGTGCAAAATAGGCGATTTTGTGCATGACAGCAAAAAAACGCAGGAATGGCAATGTTTTCAACGTGCTGGAAGAAAGAAAGTCTTTATGAGTTTCGCTTAAATTCAGGCTTGGGTAACCATGAACGAACGCACGAAATCACCCTCCCGTCGAAAAATTGGCCTCGCTTTAGGCAGCGGCATGGCGCGCGGCTGGGCGCATATCGGCGTGTTGCGCGCGCTCAAACGCCTCGGCCTTGAGCCCGACATCATCGCCGGCTCTTCCGTGGGCGCCGTTGTGGGCGGCCTTTACCTTGCCGGCAAATTAGATGTTCTGGAAGAATGGACGCGCGGGCTGAACCGCCAGCGCATTCTTGGATTTCTCGATTTACGTCTGCGCAGTGGCGGCCTGATCGGCGGCGAAAAACTGAAACGCGAAATTCTGAAATACACCGGCGATATGCAAATCGAGCAGCTGGAAAAACCGTTCACGGCGGTAGCGACTGATCTGGTCACCGGCCACGAAGTCTGGCTGCAAAACGGCAATCTGGCCGAAGCCATGCGCGCTTCCTTTGCCATGCCGGGCGTATTTAAACCCGTTAAAATGCAGGGCCGCTGGCTGCTTGATGGCGCGCTGGTCAACCCCGTACCGGTCGCGGCCTGCCGTGCGCTTGGCGCGGATATGGTGATCGCGGTCAACCTGAATGCTGATATTATCGGCAAAGCCCGCCGCCCGGGGTCATCCATTCCCACCGCCGCCGGTTTTGATTTGCTCAAGACCATCGACCAGTCCGGCGATGAAGGCGCGCCCACCATCGATAGCTTGTCGCGCCGCGTGTTCCG
Source organism: Pseudomonadota bacterium (assembly GCA_048498415.1). Taxonomy (GTDB): domain Bacteria; phylum Pseudomonadota; class Alphaproteobacteria; order UBA9219; family RGZA01; genus JBEHYA01. The sequence continues at coordinate 10,837 of JBEHYA010000056.1, read as the reverse complement.
CCGCGAAAACACCGGCCCCAGCCTGTTTGGCGTCATGGTCTCCACGCTCAATATTATGCAGGACCGCATTACGCGTTCCCGTATGGCCGGCGAGCCGCCCGACGTGATGATCACGCCGCGTCTGGGTAATATCGGCCTGCTGGAATTTGACCGTGCCGAGGATGCGATTGCGGAAGGCGAACTTGCGGTCAGCCGCGTGCGCCCGGAAATCGCCGACGCGCTTTCGGTGCTGGCGCAAACCGTCATCGACGAAGAACAGCAAACGCCAGCCACCTAAGCTCACGTTTTGTTCTGCAATTTAACCCCGCCTTAACCACACCTTTTAAAATAACAGCAATTTTTGGCTGGTAGGTTGTTCGCCATATTCCGACGCTCCACTTTTCAAAGGATTCTCCTATGACTTTCGCGCTGCGCCCCCTTGCCCTCGCCCTGTTTGCCGTTGCGGTTGCTTTCAGCGGCCCAGCCAAAGCTGAATTCGTCAGCTACCAGGGCGATTATGTGAAGAACGCGCAAGTGCGCTTGCAGCAGTTGGGTTATTATAACGGCGTGTGCGATGGCATCACCGGCCCCGCCACGGGCGCCGCGATTTTGGCGTTCCAGCGCGATCATAACATTCCGCTCACCGGCGTGGTGAACTCGCAGACCTATGCGTCGCTTTATCCTGTGACGTATGCCTATTACGTTCCGACCTATCGCACAGCGTCGTATTACGCCTATCCCACTTACGCAGCGCCGGTTGCGGCCAACGGCTATTACTACGCCGCGCCGGTGGCATCGAGTGGATATACCTACGCCACGCCGATTGCGGGGTATGGCTATTATGCCGTGCCGCTCCGTTAAAAAAGCGCGCTGAAATCCGGGGGGTTTTAAGGGATAAGCCGAATGGTGACCCCGATGGGATTTGAACCCATGACCTCTCGATTAAAAGTCGTGTGCTCTACCAACTGAGCTACAGGGTCACGCATTCGGCGGGGCCATAGATAGCAGCCCGTCGCCTAAGCGGTCAATTGCTTGTTTGGCAGATTTAGCGCCGTTTTAGGCCTTAAACCTTCATTTTCTTCTTCACATGCGTGAAAACGCGTTCCGACACAAACGGGCTGACATCCCCGCCCAGCTTGGCGATTTCCTTCACAAAGCGGGAGGAAATGAACTGGTATTTATCCGACGACATCAAAAACACGGTTTCCACGCGGCTTAATTTGCGGTTCATCGCCGCCATCTGGAATTCATATTCAAAGTCGGAGACCGCGCGGAGCCCGCGGATAATCATGGCGGCGTTCACCCTGGCTGCAAAATCCACCAGCAGTTCCTTGAAAGGCCGCACTTCCACCGGCACTCCGCCGGTATCGAGCTGGGCTACTTCCTTTTCCACCATTGCCATACGGTCTTTGAGCGAGAACAGCGGGCCCTTGCCGGCGTTATCGGCCACGCCCACCACCAGTTTGTTCACAACCTTGGTCGCGCGCAAAATAATGTCGGTATGGCCCAGCGTGACGGGATCAAAGGTGCCGGGGTAAAGGCCGATCAAGGGCGTTTGAGATGATTTTTTTGACATGATGGTTACACCCCTCCCTTCGGGAGGGGCTGGGGGCGGGCGATCCTCTCCGAATGCAGAACTGTTTCAATGATAGATACAGGATTCTCCTGAACATCATGTTCGGTGAAGCGAAAAACAGATATTCCCATTTTTTTCATATAAGCATTACGTCTTTCGTCTTCACTAAAACGCGATTCATGCGAAGTGCCATCTACTTCTATGACACATTTATATTGATGGCAGTAAAAATCAGCAATGTACGGGCCCAAAACATATTGGCGCCTGAATTTGATATGATGTGAAGCTTGCAACTGTTTTAAAGCCGCCCAAAGCGCTCTTTCACCCGGTGTTGCGCCAACACGAAGCTCTTTTACTCTCCTTTTGAGAGCCGTCGAATAGGGCCGGTTTTTATTCATATGGATAGGATTGCCCGCCCCTACCCCTCCCGAAGGGAGGGGTTTTAGTAAGTAGTGCTTATGCGCCTTCAACCGGGCTGGAAGCCTCGGGCGCATCGGCGCCCTCTTCTTCCTGCAGCAGTGCCGCCGAGACGACTTTCTCATTCTCGCCAACACGGAACAGTGTAACGCCCTGCGTGGCACGGCCGGCAATGCGGATATCGCGGATGCCCATGCGGATGATCTGGCCGCCATTGGTAACCAGCATCAGGCCATAGGTTTCGAGAACCGGCATGGACGCCATGAGTTCGCTATTACGCCCGCCCATATTCATCGCCCAGATGCCCGAACCGCCACGGCCCGAGATGCGATATTCGTATGATGACGTGCGTTTGCCGAAGCCCTGGGCCGAGACAGTCAAAATAAACTGCTCCGCCTTGGCGAGTTCCGCCATCCGTTCGGCGGAAAGCGTGACTTCTGCCACGGCTTCTTCATCGCTTGAGGCTTCCGTCCCCTCTTCCACGCCTTCGGCGCGGCGCTGGGCGGCAGCGGCGCGTAAATACGCCGCGCGTTCTTCCGCGCTGGCCTCCACGTGACGCAGCACCGACATGGAAATGAGTTCGTCGCCATCGGCCAGCTTGATACCGCGCACGCCAGTCGACGTGCGGCCTGCGAACACGCGAATATCCGTCACCGGGAAGCGGATGGATTTACCCATGCGGCTGGTGAGCAGAATGTCGTCGTTTTCATCGCAGGTGTGCACGTAAATCAGCTTTTCGCCGTCTTCCAGCTTCATGGCAATCAGGCCGCTGGAGCGGATATTGCCGAAATCGGAGAGCTTGTTACGACGCACCGTGCCGCTGGAGGTCGCGAACATGGCATAGAGATTTTCCCACGTCGCTTCATCTTCCGGCATCGGCATCACGGCCGTCACGGTTTCGCCCTGCTGCAAGGGCAGCAGGTTCACAAACGCCTTGCCGCGCGCGGCGGGGTTGCCGAGCGGCAGTTTGTAGACTTTGAGTTCATGCACAATGCCGCGGCTGGTGAAGAACAGCATCGGCGTGTGGGTGTTGGCAACGAACAGATCCGTCACCACATCTTCATCCTTCGTCGTCATGCCGGTGCGGCCTTTGCCGCCGCGGCGCTGCGCGCGATAGGTGGAGAGCGGCACGCGCTTCACATAACCCGCCTGACTAATCGTCACCACCATGTCTTCGCGCTGGATCAGATCTTCGATGTCTTCTTCGAAATCCAGTTCTTCAATCGTGGTGCGGCGGGGCGTATTGAACTGCTCCTTAATCGCCACCATTTCTTCGCGCATAATTGTGAGGATACGGCCGCGGTTGCGCAGAATATCGAGATAATCGGCGATATTGGCGGTCACTTCCTTCAGATCATTCGCAATCTTGTCGCGTTCCAGACCGGTTAAACGGTGCAGGCGCAGATCCAGAATGGCTTTGGCCTGCAGTTCGGTCAGGCGATAGGTTTTGGCGGTTGTGCTCTTGCCCTGAATGAGTTCAATGAGCGGCACCACGTCATCGGCCGGCCAGTCGCGCGCCATTAACTGCTCGCGCGCGATCTGCGGGTCTTTGGCGTTACGGATAAGCGCAATCACTTCATCGATGTTGGCAACGGCGACGGCCAGACCCAGCAAAATATGGGCGCGGTCGCGGGCTTGTTGCAGTTCGAATTCAGTGCGCTTGGTGATGACCTGCTCGCGGAAGATCAGGAAGGCTTCCATCACCTGCTTGATGTTCATGAGCTCCGGCTTGCCATCGCGGAGCGCCAGCATATTGACGCCGAACGAGGTTTGCAGCGGCGAATGCTTATAGAGCTGGTTCAAAACCACATCCGCCATCGCATCGCGCTTGAGTTCAATCACAATGCGCACGCCCTCGCGGTCGGATTCATCGCGGAGGTCTGAGATGCCTTCGATGACCTTATCGTTCACTTGCGAGGCAATATGTTCGATGAGACGGGCCTTGTTGATCTGGTAGGGAATTTCCGTGACCACAATCGCCTGACGGTCTTTACGGATTTCCTCAATCGAGGAACGCGCGCGCATGATCACCGACCCGCGGCCGGTGTGGAAGGCGCTGCGAATACCCGTGCGGCCCAGAATAAGACCGCCGGTGGGGAAATCGGGGCCCGGGATAATTTCCATCAGTTCATCGATGGTCATTTCCGGCCGATCAATCAACGCGCAGCAGGCATCGATCACTTCACCCAGATTATGGGTGGGAATGTTGGTCGCCATACCCACGGCAATACCGCCGGCGCCGTTGATTAAAAGGTTGGGAAAGCGCGCAGGCAGCACGCTGGGTTCCATCACGCTTTCATCGTAATTGGGCTGGAAAACAACGGTTTCTTTATCAATATCTTCGAGCAGCGTTTCAGCCGTTTTGGCTAAACGCGCTTCGGTGTAACGCATGGCCGCCGCACGGTCGCCATCCATGGAACCAAAGTTGCCCTGGCCATCGATGAGCGGCAGGCGCATGGAAAATTCCTGCGCCATGCGCACCATGGCTTCATAAATCGCGCTGTCACCGTGCGGGTGATATTTACCCATCACGTCGCCGACGATGCGGGCGGATTTTTTATAAGGCTTGCTGCTGTCGTAACCGCCATCTTTCATGGCGTAGAGAATGCGGCGATGCACGGGCTTCAGGCCGTCGCGCACATCCGGCAATGCGCGGCTCACGATCACGCTCATGGCGTAATCGAGGTAGGATTTGCGCATTTCATCTTCGATGGAGATGCCCGTAATACCGGTGGGCGGAACAGCGGCGGCGGCGTTATCGTTGGTCACGTAAGATACCTTTTTACTGCATTGATTCTGTTCCCTGCATCCTAGTGATCAGCCCCTAAAACGCAAGCTTTTACGACGCTAAATTGCGCTTTTATATCAATAGGTTATGGGGCGTTTTTTACCTTGCGAAAAAGCCTGCAAAAAGCATCGCTGGAAAAAGGCGCGGAAGGTGTTTAGAAAGCCTTCAATACCTCAAAAAACCTCCACGTTTCCCTTGCGAAGGCCCACCCAATGAAACTCACCAAAAAAGTCCGCGATATTCTCAGCAACTACGAAAGCGATAATCCGGGCACCAAGGGCCAGCTCGCCCGAATGCTGATGACGGGCAAATTGGGCGGCACCGGCAAGATGATCATCCTTCCCGTTGATCAGGGTTTTGAACATGGCCCCGCGCGCAGCTTTGCCGCCAACCCGGAAGCGTATGACCCGCACTATCACTATCAACTCGCCATCGATGCCGGCCTCAATGCCTACGCCGCGCCGCTTGGCATGTTGGAAGCGGGTGCTGATACCTTTGCCGGCTGCATCCCCACCATTCTCAAAATGAACAGCGCGAATTCATTGAGTGCTGAAAAGACCAACCCGGATCAAGCTGTGACGGCGAGCGTGAAAGACGCGCTGCGCCTGGGCTGCTCGGCGATTGGCTTCACGATTTATCCGGGTTCGGGCGCGATGTATGCGCAATATGAAGAATTCCGCGAACTTTCGCGCGAAGCGAAGGAAGCGGGCCTGGCCGTTGTACTCTGGAGCTATGCGCGCGGCGGCAATCTGACCAAGGATGGTGAGACCGCGTTCGATGTGATTTCGTATGCTGCCCACATGGCCACCATGCTCGGCGCGCATATCATTAAAGTGAAGCTGCCCACCGATGTGCTGGCGGAAGCGGAATCCAAGAAGGTTTATGAAGCCAAAGGAATTGTTGGCAAAACGCAGACCGACCGCGTGCGCCACATCATGCAGTGCTGCTTCAATGGCCGCCGCATCGTCGTGTTCTCCGGCGGCGCCGCGAAGGGCGAAGACAGCGTGTTTGAAGATGCCAAGGCCATCCGCGATGGCGGCGGCAACGGCTCGATCATCGGGCGCAATTCCTTCCAGCGCCCGCGTGAAGATGCGCTGAAGCTCCTGCAGGAACTGGTCAATATTTATAAGGCGTAACTGTTGTCCCCCTCCCTGCGGGAGGGGCTAGGGGCGGGCAATCCTATCGGTGCGGGGAGGATTAAAATGCGGAGAGGCTTTCCTTCCCCTTTATCCCCTCCCGAAGGGAGGGGAAATTACTGAATGACCCGTCTCTATCTCATCACGCCGCCTACGCTCGACCTTGATGCGTTCGCCCCGCAGTTTGAATCCGCGCTGAACGAAGCCGATATCGCCTGCGTGCAGCTACGGCTCAAAGACGCTTCCGATGAAGACTGGAAGAAGGCCGTTAAACGCCTGATGCCCCTTGCGCACGCCCGCGATATCGCATTTATCCTTAACGATCGTGCCGATCTGGCAAAACAACTGGGTGCCGACGGCGTACACTTAGGCGAAGAAGATACGTCCTATGAAAAAGCCCGCGCGGCGCTGGGCCCCGATGCAATTATTGGCGTGAGCTGTTACGACAGCAAAGATAAAGCCATGGTGGCGGCTGAGGCCGGCGCCGATTACGTGGCGTTTGGCGCGGCCTATCCCAGCACCACCAAAACCACCGGGCGCTTTGCGCCGCTCAGCCTGTATCAGGACTGGGCGATGATGGCGACCACGCCGTGCGTGGCGATTGGCGGAATCACCGCGCTGAATTGCCCGCCGCTGGTGCAGGCTGGCGTTGATTTTCTCGCCGTGATTAGCGCGGTATGGGATTTTCCCGGCGGCGCCGCAGCCGGCGCGAAGGCCTTGCAAAGCGCAATCGATAAGGCTTAGCCTTAAATCATCTTCCCTCTCGTGGAGAATTCCATGCACGCCTCCCTGCCCTCGGTCACTATTTTCTATGCCGGCATCTTTGGTCTGCTGCTGCTCGTTCTTTCGCTGAACATCTTCCGCGAATGGGTGCATGTGGCCAGCGGCGCGCGCATGGAAGGCGAAGGCAACTGGAAGCGTTCGGAAAACCTGCTCCGCAGCTTCGTCGAATTCGTGCCGATGACGCTGTTCCTGATGTTCCTGATTGAAATGCACGGCGCGCCGGCGCTTGTGATTCATGGGCTTGGCAGTGTGCTGGTTTTCGCGCGCGTGCTGCACGCCTATGGCGTTGGCACCAACAAGCTGGCGGATTTGTTCCGCGTGGTCGGCACCCAGCTGACATTTTTGATTTTGATGATCTGCAGTTTAGCTGCAATCATCTACGCCCTGCTGCCCACCATGGGCGTTATTCGCTAAGCATGACTGAGTAGCGCGAACGTGCCGCCCGCCAGCATCACGATGCCGGCGACAATCATGATCGTGGAATAAATGATGACGCCGTTAAAGCGCAGGCGCATCACGCGCTCTTCCCGGCTTGGCGTGCGGCCTTCCCAGAAGCGCATGGAATCGCCATAGGCCCATACCAGCAAACCGCCCACCGATAAAAACGACAGGCCGAAGATAATGCTCCAGCCGTTCCAGTCCATCAGGCCCATTTGTCCCTCCCACCTGCTCGTAACGCAGGGCGAATGAAATACGTGAGATAAGTCTAGGCTCAACCATCCATTTGCGGCAAGTCCGTTAAATTCTCCTTAACTCTGTTTGGGCAGGTTTAACTATAGCGCCCCTGTTACCCCGCTTAAGCCCCGGTTCATGAAAAGCATTATTGGCATTCTGGTCGTTATTCTCTGTACGCTGGCAAGCTATGCCATCGACCACGGCCATCTGGAAGTGCTCTGGCAGCCTTTCGAATTCATCATCATTCTGGGTTCGGCCGTGGGCGCGTTTATTACCGCCAACCCGCCCGCGGTTTTAAAACGCGTCAAAAAACTACTGCCTTATGCGTTCAAAAAAGCGAAATACGGCAAGCAGGATTATGTCGACCTGCTGTCGGTGCTTTATCAAACCTTCCGCCTCGCCAAAACCAAAGGCATGCTGGCTTTGGAAGCCCACATTGAAAAGCCCGATGACAGCCCGCTGTTTCAGGCCTTCCCCAGCTTTCTTAAAGACCACCATGCGGTCGAGTTTTTCTGCGATTACCTGCGCCTGGTCACGTTAGGCTCGGATAAACCCTATGAACTTGAAGCGCTGATGGATCAGGAAATCGAGATCCATCACCAGGAAGAACACGCCGTTTCGCACGCCATTCAGAACATGGCGGATGGTATGCCGGCGCTCGGCATCGTCGCCGCCGTGCTCGGCGTTATTAAAACCATGGGCGCCATTACCGAACCGCCCGAAGTGCTGGGCCACATGATCGGCGGCGCGCTGGTGGGTACATTCTTCGGCGTGTGGATGTCCTATGGCTATCTGGCGCCGCTTGCCAATACGCTGGCGGCCACGTTCGATCTGAACGGCAAATACATTACCGTCATCAAGGTCGCCCTGCTGGCGCATCTTGGCGGCTATGCGCCTTCCATCTCGATTGAATACGCGCGCAAATCGGTGCCTTCGGAACTGCGTCCCACCTTCCTTGAAATGGAAGAAGCCACGTCGCAACTGTCGGCGCCATCGTAATATGAGTGGGGCAGCATATGGCTGGCCATAACGATCAAACCATCATCATCAAGCGGATCAAGAAAGTGGCCGCCGGCCACCACGGCGGCGCCTGGAAAGTCGCCTATGCCGACTTCGTGACCGCCATGATGGCGTTCTTCCTGCTGTTATGGCTTTTGAACGTCACCACCGATATTGAACGCAAAGGTATCGCCGATTATTTCGCGCCGGCCTCGGTCTCGAAATCAGAATCGGGCTCGGGCGGCGTGTTTGGCGGCCAAAGCATTACTTCCCCCGGCGCGCAGATCAGCGATTCCTCGCCGCCCGGCGCCAGCAAAGCGATGCCGGAGCCGGATGAAAGCGAAGAAGGCCGCAAGGAATCGCCGGGCGCCGGCCAGCCCAGCGGCCCCAATTCGACCACGGGGGATGTGGATTCCGGCGCGTCCGACAAAAACATCCCGGATGCGATTGCCAATTTGAAAGCCGAAAACCCGGATGCCGCCGCCAGCGCCAACGCCGCCGACAAGAAAGGCGAAAGCAAGGAGGAAGACAAGAACAAGAGCGCCGAAGAAAAAGCCCGCGAAGAAGCCGAGAAAAAGCGCATTGAAGAAGAAAACTTCAAGAAAGCGGAAAACGCGCTGAAAGAAGCGATTGAAAGTGTGCCGGGCATGAAAGCGCTGGCCAAAAACCTGATCATCGACAGCACGCCGGAGGGTCTGCGTATTCAGATCGTTGACCGCGACGGCTATTCGCTGTTCCCCAGCGGCGGCGCGCGGCTGGTCGATAAAAGCCGCCAGCTGGTCACGCTGGTGGGCATGGTGATCGCCAAGCTTCCGAATAAAATCAACGTGACGGGCCATACCGACAGCAAGCCCTTCAGCGGCCTCAGCCACACCACCAACTGGGAACTTTCGTCCGCCCGCGCCTATTCCAGCGCGGAAGTGATGATGGGCGCCGGCGTGAATGAGAACCGCCTGGTCGCCGTGATCGGCAAGGCAGATAAGGAACCGCTGGTCAAAAACAACCCGGAAGACCAGCAGAACCGCCGCATCTCGATCGTGCTACTGCGCCGTAGTATTGTTGAAGAACTGGAAAAACAGGAAGCCGCGCCCCCGGCCCCGGCCAGCCCCGCGGATGCGCCCAAGCCGGCCCTTCCCGCAAGCCCGCAGGCCCAACCCATTCGCTAAAAACAAAAACGCCGCCCGGAAAGGCGGCGTTTTTTATTGATTAGAGAAGCCGTTTTACTGTTTCGGCGCTGCGCTAAGAATATCAGCGATTTGCTGCTGGCTCTTCGCGCCATACAGCGGCTCGGCGCCCGGCGGGCAGGCTTCCACGCCATCAATCATGTTCTTGGCACCGTGAAGGGCGGCAATAAGGAATCCACCCAAAACGCTGGCATGCGGACTGATCACCGTCGGATCGCACGCTTTCTTCACATTATCGTCGAACGCTTTGGTGATATCTGGATTAGGGGTGGTGTTGGGCATATTTCTTTCTCCTAAAAATCTTATTGGCTGAAATTGGCGGGCATGACACTGGCGCTTTCGGCACCGGTCAGAAGCGGTTTATTCAAAGCCGGGGCGCTTGCGGCGGCGACCTGCGTGGTGGCGCTGGCCGGCAAAAACTGTTTAGCAACATCCGCCGGCATCACGCAGACATCCTTGATCGCGGGATCGCACACGACGGCAGCGTTCTGCGCGAGCTGCGCGCTGGCAGCGGCGCCATTCGCGGGCTGGGTTGTCGTGTTCGCGCCAATGCCCAGCATGAAATTCAGAAAATCCAAAGGACCAGCCATAAAATACCCGCACCTAAAAATAGAAATATGGCTAGGAATTTACCGGAACAGCGTTAATGGCGGCTGAATAAAACCTAAATTTATTGGTAATTTGGCAAGAAAAGGCGCTTATAATTGGGGTTAATGGCCCATATCGCCGATCCGGAACTGCTGTTCTACCTCACCCGGCCCGCGCCCTGCCCCTACCTTTCCGGGCAGGTCGAGCAGAAGATTTTCGCGCGTCTCAGCGGCGAGCCAAAGGGCGACCTGCTTCTCAATACGCGTTTAAACCAGCACGGCTTTCGCCGCAGCCAGACGATGCTCTATCGCCCCGCTTGCCCCGCCTGCATGGCGTGCGTGCCGGTGCGTATCGATCTTGCGCGCTTTAAACCCGATCGGCGCCTGCGCCGGATTGCCAAAAAGAATGCTGATTTGTCGGTCGAAATTATTGACGTGATGGATTGCGATTTCCTGTTCCCGCTTTTCAATGCCTACCAGAAGGCCCGCCACGCTGAAGGCGACATGGTAGAAATGCGCGAACCAGATTTTCTGGCGATGATGCAGAATGGCGGCGAAAACGCGTTTTTGCTGGCGCTTAAAAACCCCGCCGGCCAGATCATCGCCGCCATGCTTATCGACCGGCTCCTTGATGGGCTTTCCGCCATTTACAGCTTTTATGCCCCGTCATGCAGGATAAGCGCGCTGCCCAGGCTGCGATCCTCGCATGACGG
>JBEHYA010000055.1:0-13357 GCA_048498415.1 Pseudomonadota bacterium | reverse complement strand
TCTCCAAAAATCAGATCTCGCGCGCACGCAAGCGCCGCCAAACTATCCCGCATCTTCGCATCCATGCCGGGTGCCAGCTGCACCAGCGGGCCATTCAGGCAATCGCGGATTTCGCCGCCATGGCTGCCCACCACCGGCAAGGCCATACCGAAAAACCTGTCCAGCCAGTTCACCGGCCGGCCGGTGACGATGGCCATGGGCAGATCGGACGAAGCAATGCGCAGTAAATCTTCGGTCAGATGCGGCGGCATCACAATCGCCGCGGGGTCGTCCACCAGCTCCACCAGCGTGCCGTCAAAATCGAGCAGCAGGCAGCGGGGCCCGGCATGGGCGGCAAGCATGCGCTTCACACGCGAGAGATCGGTTGCTTTATCCATGATATGACTTAACGGAACAGCTTGCCCGTTTGCGGCAGGCGCACGATGTTATCTTCATTATTAATCTGGTTCAGCATGTTATCCAGTTCGCGGCGGCGATAAAGCCGCGCCGCATCGCCCAGAATGCTGCCCGCCCAGGCGAACACGTTATATTTTTTCACAATCTCGCGCATATTGCGAAGCCGCGCCGCCTGTTCATCCGGGTGCATTAATAGCGCGCGGTGCATTGTCTCGGCCAAACCTTCTTCGTCATACGGATTGATGATCAGCGCATCCACCAGCTCGCGGCTGGAGCCGGCGAACTGACTGAGCACCAGCACGCCGCGCTCGTCATTGCGCGCGGCGATGAATTCCTTGGCGACCAAATTCATGCCGTCGTGCAGAGACGAGACCACGCAGATATCGGCCGCGCGGTAGACATGCTGCAGATCGTCGTGGGTGTAGTTGTTTTTGATCAGTACCACCGGCAGCCAGTTATGCGTGCTGTATTTCTTGTTGATCTCCTCGACAATCATATCCACTTCCTGATCCAGATTGGCGTAGGCCGGGATAATCGAGCGCGAGGGCGGCGAGATTTGCACGAAGCAGACTTTATCTTTCCATTCCGGATGCGCTTCCAGCATCAGGGCAAACGCCCGCAGGCGTTCGGGAATGCCTTTGATGTAATCCAGGCGTTCCACGCCGATAATAATCTTCTGGTCGGCGCGCAGCTTCAGGCTTTCCATCAGCTCGCGGCGGCATTGGGCAGCGGGCGGCGCGCTGTCGTCTTCCGGCCAGGCGATTGAAATAGGGTATGGCCGCACCATGCACAGGCGGCCGCCGCGGCGGACGATGTCCTGCTCGCGGTCGATCAGCGCTTCCACGCCGGTATCGACGCAATCAAGGAAGTTGTTGCAGATAAACTGCGTATGGAAGCCGATGATATCGGCGGCCAGCAGCCCCTGCAGCAGTTCCTGGCGCCACGGCAGAATGCCGAACACTTCGCTATTGGGCCACGCAATATGCCAGAAGCACACAATGAGCGCGCCGGGCAGCTTTTCGCGCACCATCTGGGGCAGCAGCGCAAAGTGATAATCCTGAATAAAAATGATCGGCGATTCCGTTTTCGCCTCGGCCACGATTGCATCGGCGAATTTGCGGTTGACGACCTGATAGGCTTCCCAGTCGCTCGCGCGGAAGCGCGGCTTCACATAGGCGATATTGCAAAGCGGCCAGATGCCTTCATTGGCGAAACCGGCATAGAAGCCGGCTTCTTCCTGATCGGTCAGCCACAGGCGTTTCAGGCGGTAGCTGGGCTGGTCGGGCGGCACCATCACGGTATCGTTGGCATCCACCGTGGCGCGGTCGGCATCGCCGGTGGCCACCGCCATCCAGGTGCCCTTGCAGGCGCGCATGATGGGCTCAAGCGCGGTAATCAGGCCGCTGACCGGCGTCGACCAGCTGATTTTGCCGTCCTTATAGCTATGCGAATACGGCTCGCGGTAGGAAACCGCGATAAGCTGCTCAGAGGGCAGATGCTCCTTCACGAAATCGAACAGCGCCGGCGCCGACCACGTATCGCGCCCGGTCAGGGAATGCTTGAATTCGCGTTCGATCTGGCGGAGGCGCTGCTGCATATCGCGCGCCAGCACCACGGTTTCGCGGGAAATATTGTTGGGCCGTTTGCCCGTGCGCAGGTAATCGCGCAGGCCCGACAGCCATTTCTGCATGGTCACGCGCGCGACCACCAGCGTAATGATGGCGGCCAGTAAACTGGTAAGGAGCACGAAGCCAAGAATATAAAGCTTGGTCGTCTCGCCGCGCTTGGCCGCAAACGACAGATCGTGGACGATCACCACCGACGTGGTACGGGGGACGGCCGGCGCAGCCGTTTCCGCCGCCGGGGCGCTGGCGGGGGCCGCTGCCGCCGCCGGGCTTGCCGGCGTATCATCAATTAAAGGAAAGCGCGCCACCATAACCGGGCCGCCGCGGATGGTGCGCTGGTCGAATTCGCCGTCGGTATGCTTGGCCGGCACATCCACGCAGGCCACTTCCATGGGGAAACCGGTGCTTTTAAAGGCCGGCGACCCTGCCTTGGTGCAATAGCCGATACCAATCAAACGCTCGTCGCGGGCCAGGTTGGTGAAGAGCTGGTCAACATGGCGGTTCTTGAACTCGGTCTCCGGCCCCTCCAGCGCGTTTTCAAGGGAGGCATAAACCAGGCGGGAGCGTAGCCGCGTATCTGCCTCCGCCCAGCGCGCAAAAAGCTGGTCCACCAAAGGCACGGAAAAATACGCCAGAAGGCTGAGTGCCGCAAAAAGAGGCAGGATGAAACGAACGAAATACATCGGCTAGTGCTACGCCAAATTTGTCGGGATTGTGGAGAATAGTAAACCACTCCACTGCCGGTACAAAATACTAATCTCTAAGTGGCTGGAAAATTTATTGATTTCTTATGCAGAAAAGTTTGAAACAGTCACCGAATACGCTACCCAAATGGTTCAATTGTCTTTATGGTGTTTGGTATTCCAGATTCGCGCTCAGCGGATCGTGGCTCCCTTTTTACACTCGACCTTCATTCGGTTTTCACTCACCTACCCCGCCTAACTCAGGAGAACTAAAAAATGCGCGTAAAATTCGTTGGCCTTATGGCTGCCCTGCTCTTGGTCGCGGCATGCGAAAGCACCCCCGATAGCACCACCGGTTCCACCAGCAGCAATGGCGGCAAGTACGGCGCCAACGGCACCGCCGGCGTCAACGGCATGCCCCTGAAGAACCCGAACGCCACTCCGGGCTCGGCGGAAGATTTCACCGACAACGTCGGCGACCGCGTGTTCTTCGATTTCGATTCCTCGGAAATCACCGCTGAAGGCCGTGCGACCCTGGATCGTCAGGCTGAATGGCTGAAAACCTATTCCTCGGTGAATATCGTCGTGGAAGGCCATTGTGACGAACGCGGCACCCGCGAATACAACCTCGCGCTCGGCGAACGCCGCGCCAATGCCGCCAAGCAATATCTGGTCGCCGCCGGCATCCCGGCCGCGCGCCTTGATACCGTCTCGTACGGCAAGGAACGCCCGGAAGCCACCGGCCATGATGACGAAGCATGGGCCCAGAACCGCCGCGCCGTCAGCACGATCAAGTAATCCGGTCGTGTAAGGTAAAAAATCAGGGCGCTTCGTGCAAACGAAGCGCCCTTTTCTTTTGCCCCTTCGAAGCCTTTTTTCTATGCTGGGTTATCTTCACGCCACCAACCAAATGAATGCCGCCATGCTGACCCGCACGCTTCTTCTCACCGCTTTCTCGCTGTCGCTCGTAGCGCTCCCTGCCGCGGCGCAGACACATAATTATAATAGCGGCTCCGAGCCTGAGCCCCTGTCGCGCGATGCGGATTCCGATCTCACCCCGCCGCCGGCCGCGCAGCCCATGCCCGCGCCGTCGCCCACCGACATTCAAATCCGCATCCAGAATCTGGAAGCGCAGGTGCGCAACATGAACGGTATCGTGGAAGCGGTGCAGTACCGCAACCAGCAGCTGGAAGCCGCCCTGCAGCGCATGGCAAGCGACGACGGCGTGCGTTTCCAGATGCTGGAAAAACGCATCGCCGATCAGGATGCCGCTGCCAAAGCCGCCGCCGCGGCGCCCGCCACCCCCGCGGTTGATCCCGCCGTGGCCGCCACGGTGAAGGCGGATGCCGATGCCGTCGCCGCCAAGACCCCGGCAAAAGCGGAAACCAAAACGGAGACCGCCAAAACCGAAACGGAAGCGCCCGCCACCGATACGCCGGCAGCTGGCACGGAAAAGACCCTTGGCACGGAACGCGATGCGCAGGCCCTGTATGAACAGGGTTTTAAAAGCATCAGCGAAGCCAAATATGATCTGGCGGAAAAGGAATTCAAATCGTTCCTGACCGCTTATCCCAAAAACCGCCTCACGGAAAACGCCAAATACTGGCTTGCTGAAAGCTATTATGCACGCAGCCGCTTTCAGGAAGCCGCAATTGCTTTTGCCGAGACCTTCAAACAGTTCCCCAACGGCAGCAAGGCGCCGGATAATCTGTTGAAGCTCGCCCTTTCGCTTGGCGCCCTCAACAATAAGGAAGATGCGTGCAAGACGCTGGGCGAACTGAAAAACCGTTACCCCGGCGCTTCGGCCCTGATACGCGCCCGCGCCGAACAGGAAAAGAAATCCCTTAGCTGCACATGAGTGTGAACGCATCAACGTTTCATGCGTTGATGGCGCCCTTCACGGGCGATAGCCCCCGCTTTGCCGTGGCATTATCGGGCGGGCCGGACAGCATGGCGCTATGCCTTTTGCTGAACGACTGGGCGAAGCTGCATAACGGCACGCTGCATGCGTTTACGGTCGATCATAAGCTGCGCGATAATTCCACGGCGGAAGCGGCGCAGGTGGGCGCATGGCTGAAGCCCTTCGGTATTCCGCATCATATTCTCACCTGGCAACACGCGCCGCTCACCACCGGCATTCACGAGAATGCGCGTACGGCGCGGTATGATCTGCTGCTGGCTGCATGCCATGAACACAACCTTTCCCATCTTTTCCTCGCCCATCACGCCGATGACCAGGCGGAGACCGTGCTGATGCGCTTTGCCCGCGGCAGCGGGCCGGATGGGTTGGCGGGCATGCCGCTTTTGCGCGAACAAAACGGCGTGCGGCTTTGCCGCCCGCTGCTTCCCCTCCGCAAACAGGCGCTGATTGACCTGTGCAAGGCGCAAAACTGGCCGTTTGTGACCGATCCATCAAACGCTGCCCCGCGTTTTGCCCGCGCAAGGCTGCGCGAAGCGCAGGATATGCTGGCCCGCGAAGGCCTGACGGTTGAACGGCTCTATGATATCGCCCGCCTGAACGGCATTCAGCGCGCGCATGTAGAGACGGAAGTGAATAACTGGATGGAAGCCCACGCGACTGCCGATATTTACGGCGTGGTGAAGCTGGATTACGCGCCGTGGGCGGCAGCTTCCCAAAACATGCGCGGCCGCACGCTGACGCGCGCATTGATGACGGCGGGCGGCGATGATTACGCGCCGCGCGGGAATGCGCTCGACCGGCTGGAAGCCGCACTCCTTGCCGAAAATTTCACCGACCAAACGCTTGGCGGCTGCGTGATCGCCCGCGCCGGCGCACATATTATTGTCACCCGCGAAGAATCTGCCGTGGATGAAAGCCCCGCACCCGTCTGGGATCGCCGCTTCGCCATCACCGGCGCAGCGCCCGGCACGCATATTAAAAAACTCGGCCTCGTCTCGCGCGAAAAACTGGAGAAAATGGGCTTCAAGGATATCGCCGCCCTGCCCGCCAAAACCCGCGCCAGCCTGCCGGCTATTCTGCAAAATGGCGAACTCGCCGATATGCCGGTTTTTGGGCAAACCCCTTCTCGGCAAGGCCATATTCATGCCCAGTTTTCACCCTATAGGTCATTGAGCGTAAAGGTTTTTCAGCCCTGCCCGCCTTTTGTTGATTAACCGATACCATTTGGCGTTGTTTAATCTTTATCAGGCACTATTTCAGTTCTAGTGTTCTGCAGTGTACCGCCCCGATTTTTAAGGATATCGCCCCGTGAATAACCTCGGCCGCAACATCGTCGTCTGGATCCTTCTTCTTGTGCTGACGGCTGGCCTGTTCAACCTGTTCCAGGAACCCGCGGCGAATACCGCAAACGGCCCCGTCATCCCGTTCAGCGAATTCCTGAACCGTGTTGACGATAAAAAAGTTTCTGAAATTCTCGTGAAGGGCCCGACGATTACGGGCAAGACCAGCGAAGGCCAGGCGTTCAGCACTTACGCGCCGCCCGGCACCAGCATCACGGAAGTGGTCAAAGATAAAAACGTGCGCATCTCCGCGCAGCCCGAAGATAACAGCCCCACCTTCATGAGCATTCTGATCAGCTGGTTCCCCATGCTGCTTTTAATCGGCGTGTGGGTGTTTGTGATGCGCCAGATGCAGTCGGGCGGCGGCAAGGCAATGGGTTTCGGCAAGAGCCGCGCCCGCATGCTCACCGAAAAGACCGGCCGCATTACCTTTGACGACGTCGCCGGCATTGAAGAAGCCAAGGAAGAGCTTCAGGAAGTCGTGGAATTTTTGCGCGAACCCCAGAAGTTCCAGAAACTGGGCGGCAAAATTCCCAAGGGCGTGCTGCTCATCGGCCCGCCGGGTACCGGTAAAACGCTTACCGCGCGCGCGGTGGCGGGCGAAGCCAATGTGCCGTTCTTCACCATCTCTGGCTCCGACTTCGTGGAAATGTTCGTGGGCGTGGGCGCCGCGCGCGTGCGCGACATGTTTGAACAGGGCAAAAAGAATGCGCCCTGCATTATCTTTATCGATGAAATCGATGCGCTCGGCCGCAAGCGCGGCGCCGGCGTTTGCGGCAGCAACGGCGAGCGCGAAAAAACGCTCAATCAATTGCTGGTGGAAATGGATGGCTTTGAAGCCAATGAAGGTGTGATTCTCATCGCCGCCACCAACCGCCCTGATGTTTTAGACCCCGCCCTGCTCCGCCCCGGCCGTTTCGACCGGCAAGTGGTGGTGCCGAACCCGGATATTCTGGGCCGCGAAAAAATCCTGCGCGTCCATATGCGTAAAGTCCCGCTGGCGAATGATGTGGATGCCCGCACCATTGCGCGCGGTACGCCGGGCTTCTCGGGCGCTGATCTTGCCAACCTTGTTAATGAAGCCGCGCTGTTAGCTGCCCGCAAGAACCTGCCGGCCGTTGGCATGCTGGAACTGGAATCCGCCAAGGATAAGGTCATGATGGGCGCCGAGCGCCGCTCCATGGTCATGACGGATAAAGAAAAGAAAATGACCGCGTATCATGAAGTGGGCCATGCGCTTGTGGGCCTCTATACGCCGGATCACGATCCCCTGCACAAAGTCACGATTATTCCCCGTGGCCGTGCGCTGGGCGTGACCATGAGCCTGCCGGAAGAAGACCGCCATTCCATGACCGCGCGCCAGCTCAAATCACAGCTGTGCTCGCTGTTTGGTGGCCGCGTTGCGGAAGAAATCATCTTTGGCAAAGAGTTTGTCACCACCGGCGCCTCCAACGATATCGACCGCGCCACCGGTTTGGCCCGCCGTATGATCACGGAATTCGGCATGAACGAAACGCTGGGTACCGTGCGTTATAACGCCAATGAAGATGAAGTTTTCATCGGCCATTCGGTTGCCCGCCAGCAGAACGTGTCGGAAGAAACGGCGCGGCGCATCGATGATGAAATTCGGAAACTCATCGGCTGGGCAGAAGCCACCGCGCGTGAAATTCTCACCACGCACCTTGAAGACCTGCACCGTATTTCCAAAGCGCTGCTGGAATACGAGACGCTGACGGGCGATGAAGTGCGCGCCATTCTGCGCGGCGAAAGCATTAACCGTGATGGCGACAACCCGCCGCCCCCCAAGGCTGCAATCAGCAAGTCGGGCTCGGTACCGTCGGGCAACAGCGACATGCTGCCACCGGGCGTCGCGCCGCAGGGCACGTAAAAGCCTTATAATCCATCGAATCGGCCTGTTATGGCACCCGTTGCGGTGCCAAAATCAGCGCCATGTGGTCGCAAAAGATTTATAATTTTTTCTGCGGGGCTTTTCGCCCGCCCTTCCGCCAGACGCCGTGGATCGTGCTTATCTACGTGCTGCTCTCGGTTGTTTATAATCCAACCAGTGGCTTCAACACCTGGCATCTGCCGGATACCGACGACTACACGCGCCTCACGCAGGTTTTGAACTGGCTGAACGGCCAGGGCTGGTACGACCTCACGCTGCCGCGGCTTTACCCGCAGCACCCGGTGGTGATGCACTGGGCCCGCCTGCCCGATCTTGCCATTGGTTTGGTGGTGATGGCAGCCGAAGCCATCACGACTTTTTTTAAAAGCAACATTCCACAAACTGCGCTGGGCATGCTGGCGGCCGCCATCGTACCGTGCTTTTTGCTGGCGGGGCTTCTCAATCTTGTAAAAGGCCTGTCGTACCCGATGCTGGGCCGCAATTACGCCGGCATCGCCTGCTTCTTCGTGCTGCTGGGCGGCTTTTTGATGTTCCAGTTCATGCCGATGCGCGTGGATCATCATGCCTATATCATTCTCGGCGCCGGCCTCGCGTTTTATGCGCTGCAGAACATCTACCTTGCCGTCCGGCCCATCCGCATGGCGGCGCTGGCGGCGTTTATTCTGGCGCTCACCCTATGGAACGGCGCGGAAATTCTGCCGATGCTTATTCTGTTCGGCATGGCACTTACCACGATGATTGCCTTTGGCCGCACCTCGGCGCTTACAGGTCTTGTTTTTGGTCTTGGCCTGCTTGTTTTCACCGCCTGCGTGCTGCCGCTGGCCAAGGCGCCCGGCGATTACGGGCTGGTGGAATACGATACCTTCTCCATTTTCTATGTCGCGATCGCCGGCATGGCCGCAGCCTATTTCACATCGTTATATGCCGTATCGCGGCTGACCCGCAGCCGCTGGCTTATGGCGAGCGCCGCCCTGTTTCTGGCGGTGGGCGCTATCGGCATCTTTCTGCATTTCTATCCCGATTTCCTGTTCGGGCCCTACGCCAAAACCAGCCCGTTCCTGCAGGTGAATTTCTTTCCCAATATCTCCGAGGCACGCCCGCTGCTGCAATCCTGGCGCGAGCTGGGCGAGACCTTCAGCGTGACCGCCAATCAGAGCATCGGCCAGGGCATTTATTATCTCTCGACCCGCGTCTTCCTGCCCGCCTTCGCGCTCATTGCCTTTGCCTTGATGGCGTTTAATAAAAAGCTCTCCCGCCGCCAGAAGGGCCTGTGGGCGCTCTATGCGTTCTTCTGCCTCGCCTATGATTTGCTGGCGCTGTTCTGGGAAGTGCGCGTGCTGACCTACGCCCAGCTTTTCGCCATTGCGCCGACCGCCAGTCTCATGCTGCGGGCCCTGCGCGATCTGCCGCGCCATTACAGCGGGAACCCGCTGCATAACTGGCAAATTCTCACCGTGGCCAGCTTCACCATCTTTCCCGCCATATTCGTGCCGGGTATCCTCACCCATGCCCGCTTCATGCCGGATATGCTGTTTTACCTGGGCGGCGCGCCCGCCCCGGCCTGCAGCGTGGTGCGCACCGTCAGCATGCTGCAAACCTATGAAGACGCGCGTGATCATGCGGCGAATATCATGGCGCCCCTTAATGCCACGCCGGAGATGATGTATTTCACCCGGCAGAATTTTATTTCCGCGCCCTATCACCGCAACGAAAGCGGCATTGTGGATATGCTGCGTTTTTACCGTTCCACCGGCGACGACCGCAGCGCGCGCGACATCGCCAAGCGGCTCGATCTTGATTATGTGATGATGTGCAAAAAAGCGCCCATGCAAACCACTTTCCAGTTCATTAAATACGACCATGTGAAGATCGATGAAAAAGACGGCTCCATGACGAATGTGGTGGATAAGGAAAACATGCCGCACGCGTCGCTGGCTTATCGCCTCAGCGAAGACATGGTGCCCGCCTGGCTTTCGCCCGTGCCTATCATGTTCGAAAATGATTTCGCCGTGTTCCGCGTGAATAAGGAACTATTGGGCAAACCAACAGTTTATCCCGATACGGCAAAAGCCCCATCCGATAAAAAGCACTAAAAATCGGTGCAGCGGCCGCCTTTTTCCCAGTCGCCGTAGCGTGTGGGTTCGGGGCCTTTCTGGGCGCCCACCTCGCCGGGTTTCTGTTGCGGCGCCCGTTTTTCAGGCGCTTCAACAGGTTTTTGATTAGGTAAGGTTTTATTGCTATCTTCCATTCCGCTATTTTGGCACACAACGAGCCCCGATTAAAGATGCCCCAGCAAAAGACCCGCATTGCGCCTTCCATCCTCTCCGCCGATTTCGCCAAGCTGGGCGAAGAAGTGCGCGCTGTTGATGCCGCCGGCGCCGATTACATTCATGTGGATGTGATGGACGGCCATTTTGTGCCCAACCTCACCATCGGCCCCAATGTGGTGAAGGCGCTGCGCCCGCATTCCAATAAAATTTTCGATGTGCACCTGATGATCTCGCCCGTCGATATTTACGTGCCGGAATTTGCCAAGGCCGGCGCCGATATCATCACCGTGCACCCGGAAGCGGGGCCCCATCTGCACCGCACCATTCAGCTCATCAAATCACTGGGCAAAAAAGCCGGCGTGGCGCTGAATCCCGGCACGCCCGCCAATGCGGTTGAAAACGTGCTTTCCGAGATCGATCTCGTTTTGGTCATGAGTGTCAACCCCGGCTTTGGCGGGCAAAGCTTCATCACCAGCCAGCTGGAAAAAATCAAACACCTCCGCCGCATGATCGATGCAACGGGTAAACAAATTGATCTGGAAGTCGATGGCGGCATCACAACCGAAACCGCCAAACAGGTGCTTGCCGCCGGCGCCGACGTGCTGGTTGCCGGCACCGCCACCTTTACAGGCGGCGCGGATAAATACGCCGCCAACATCAAGGGCCTGCGCGGCTAATTAACTTGTCATCCCGCACTTGATGCGGGATCCCATGGGGACTTCTCAATTAAAAAACAAAATGGGATCCCGGATAGCGCTAACGCGCTTCCGGGATGACAGTCAGGCTAATCCGGCAGGTTCATGCCGCTATCGGCGGGCGGCGTCATATCCATATTATCCGGCATATCGGGATCGAGCAGATCTTCGAAATCATCCTGCGGCGGCGCTTGTGTGGGTTGCTGCGCCGGTGTGGCGGGGCTGGGCTGGTCGCCGATGGGCTCCACATCCAAAGGTTTTGCCAATGCTTTGGCGGGATCAAGGTTCATCGCCTTCATCAGAATATCGCGCGCAATCGGCCCTGCATATTTACCGCCGCCGCCGCCATGTTCGATGACGACCGCGCAGACATAGCGTGGGCTGGCAACCGGCGCGAAAGAAATAAACAGCGCATGATCACGGTCTTCCCACGGGCGTTTTTCGTTGGGGATCACGCCCGATGCGCGTTCCGCCTTGCTGATACGCCGCACCTGGCTGGTGCCGGTCTTGCCGCCCATCTCATAGCCAACGGCCGGAATATGCGAAGCATAGGCCGTGCCGCCCGGCTGGCACACGCCCGCCATCGCATCCTGCACGAACTGGACATGCGCAGGGTTCAGGCCCAGCAGCGGAAACTGCGTCATGGCGCGCCTTGCATCCTTGATGCTTAGCATCACATGCGGCTGCACGGCGCGGCCGCCGCCGGCAATGCGCGCCGTCATGGTCGCCAGCTGCAGCGGCGTTGCCATGGTATAGCCCTGCCCGATCGAGGCGATCAGCGTTTCCGAAGGCATCCAGTCCTGCTTGAAACGCCCGCGCTTCCATGCGCGGCCGGGCATAAGCCCCGCCTGTTCATGCGGCAGGTCAATGCCGACTTTGCCGCCCAAGCCTAAGCGCTTGGCCATGTCTTCCATCACATCCATGCCAATTTTCTGGCTTAAATGATAGAAATAGACATCGCAGGAATGCACGACCGCATCGTGTAGATCTACGCTGCCATGGCCTTCTTTCTTCCAGCAGTGGAAGCGGTGATTGCCAAAATCCATGAAGCCGGGGCAATAGAAATGCGTATGCGGATTGAAGCCGCTGTTTAAAGCCGCCAGCGTCATCACCACTTTAAAGGTGGAACCCGGCGCGAACAGGCCCTGCAAGGCCTTGTTCAAAAGCGGCTTCAGCGGGTCGGCATTCAGCTGCTTGAATTCGTCGCGTGAAATGCCGGCGGCAAAATGGTTGGCATCGAAAGTCGGGTGCGAGGCCATGGCGTAGATGCTGCCATCCACCGCATCCATCACCACCGCGCTGGCGCTGCGTTCGCCGCTTAAACGCTGATGCGCATATTCCTGCAGCTTGATATCCAGCGTGAGCTGCACATCGTGGCCCGTCACGCCTTCGCGCCGCGCCAGTTCGCGCACGGGGCGGCCATGCACGTTGACCTCCAGCTGTTCGGTGCCAGGTTGCCCCCGCAAATCCAGATCATAAATCCCTTCCACGCCGGATTTACCGATGCGAAAGCCCGGCTGGTTGAGCAGCGGATCATCGCCCGCCTCTTTTTCCGTGGGCGCGCCGATATAGCCCAGAATATGCGAGGTGCTGGTGGCGAACGGGTAATTGCGCGTCGCGCCCGATTCAATCGTCATGCCCGGCAGATCGGGCGCGTGCAGTTCAAGGAACGATAAATCATCCCAGTTCAGGTTATCGCGCAGCAGAATGCTGTTCATCTGCTTCTGCCGGTGCAGGTCTTTTTCAATGCGCTTGCGTTCCACCTCGTCAAACGGCATCAGCGCGTAGAGCTGACGCAGGGTCTCGCGGGGGTCGGAACCCATCTGCTGAATTTGCAACTCAGCCCGCATGCTGATCTGGTTACGCGCCAGCACCTGCCCGTTGCGGTCAGTAATCAAGCCGCGCTCGGGCAGAATAAAGCGCGTGCTCACACGGTTTTCTTCCGCCAGCATCTTGTATTTATCGCCCTGCAACACCTGCAGGCTATAAAGCCGGCCAAGAAGCAGCGCGAATAAAGATGCCTGCATGCCACCAATCACAAACGCCCGGCGGGTGAGAATGCGGCCACGGTCGGTATCGCGCAGCATGGCCATGAGCTATACCCGCGCCAGCAAACCGGTTTGCAGCCGGTGCAATGCACTGGCCAGCAGCGGAAACAGCAGCACGCCCATGCTGGCGCGCACCGCCACGGTCACGCCGTCCACCGCCTGATGCAAAAGGAAGGTGGCAATCGCCCATTGCAGCGCGGTGGTCGCCGCAATGGCAAAGGCAAATGCCAGCCAGCTGGCAAAGAAATGCTGCGTCGTGAAAAATCCGCGCTGGCTGCGCAGCGCCACATCGACCGCCAGATAGCTGAACGCCATCACCCCCAGCATCTGGCCCGCCAGCAGATCCTGCAGAATGCCGATCAGGAACGGCCAGCGCGAGGTGAACAGGTCCGGCCTGTTCACAATCCAGAAACACATGACCATAAGGGGCAGCTGCGCCTGTTGCTGGCGCCGCTGCCCCTTATGGTCAT
>JBEHYA010000054.1:0-13638 GCA_048498415.1 Pseudomonadota bacterium | reverse complement strand
GGGTATAAGGCGCTTGGCTACCGGATTGATGTGCTGGGCGTGATCACGGATTTCAATACCGCCCTCCAGCGGGAAGGCATGCGCGACCGCGCCACCAATGTGAACGATTTCGTGGACAAACGCACCGGCTTAATCGCCAATCTGCCGCAGATCTCCGAGCTGGCGGATAGCATGATCTGGGTTGATAACGCCGGGCCGCTGCCCATGCGCGCGTTCGCGCGCTACAGGGACCCGATCAGCGGCGAATGGACGTGCAAGCTTCATGATGCTGCGGCGGCAGATAACATTATCAAAGCCATGAACGAAGATGTCGGGGCGCTCGCCGAAAACGACCAGAAAGGCGAAAAAGAGGCTGTTCCGCTGTTCGATGTTGTAAACAATTTAAAGGTTGAATTTCACAGCGTACCCGAACATGTACGTGCGCCATATGCCCTCGTTGTGGAATATATTGCCACCTTACCCGTAGCAAAAGGCGCGCCGGCAGGTATGGCCTTGCCGCACGCAAACGCGGGCTGATTTTACTGGAACGCGCTTTCGGCGAAGCTGCGGAGTTTGCGGCTATGCAGGGTTTCGATGCCGTTGGCGCGCAAAATCTCCATCGCCAGCAGGCCGATTTTTAGGTGCTGGTCGACCTGATCGCGGTAGAAGCGGTTGGCCATGCCGGGCAGCTTGATCTCGCCATGCAACGGCTTATCGGAAACACATAATAGCGTGCCATAGGGTACGCGGAAGCGGAAACCGTTGGCGGCCACGGTCGCGCTTTCCATATCCAGCGCAATCGCGCGGCTTTTTGAAAAACGTTCCACCAGCTTGGCGTAGCCGCTGATTTCCCAGTTGCGGTTATCGACCGTGACAACCGTGCCGGTGCGCATGACCGACTTCACATCATAAGGTTCTTTTTTATCGGTCACGCGGGCAACCGCCTGTTCCAGCGCTTTCTGTACTTCGGCTAATGCTGGTACCGGCACCCATTGCGGGAGTTCGCGGTTCAAGACGTTATCGTCGCGCACGTAAGCATGTGCGAGCACATAATCGCCAAGGCGCTGCGTTTCATTGAGGCCGGCGCAGTGGCCCAGCATGATCCAGGCATGCGGGCGCAGCACGGCGATATGATCGGTGATCGTTTTCGCATTGCTGGGGCCGACGCCGATATTGATGATGGAAATGCCGCTGTGATCATCGCGCAGTAAATGATAGGCTGGCATCTGCGGCATCCGTGCGAGCTTTTCGCCTTCCGCTTCGCGCGGGCCACGGTTGGCATTATAGGTGATGCGGCCGCCGGGTTCGACCAGGCCGGTATAGCCCATGCGGTATTTTTTAAGCTCGGGATCATCCGTGGCGCCCAGAATATCGTAAGCGGTGCGCACAAACTCATCCACATAGAACTGATAGTTCGTGAAAATCACGAAGTTCTGGAAATGGCCGGGCGAGGTGCCGGTATAATGGCGGAGACGGTGCAGCGAATAATCGACGCGCGCCGCGTTAAAGAGGGCAAGCGGGCGGCTGCCATCGGGGAACTGCGAGAGGCGGCCATTCACAATGTCGTCGTCCATTTCCGACAGGCTCGGCATATCGAAATGGTTGCGCATTTCGGCGGCCATGTCGGGCGTGAGGCCTTCTTCCACATGGATGCCTTCAGGGAAAGCGAAGTGGACGGGAATGCGTTCCTGGCTCACGCCAATTTCAAGCGGCGCGCTGTGATTTTTGAGGAGCAGCTGGAATTGCTGGCGGTAATATTGTTCGAACACATCGGAGGGCCGCGACAGCGTGATGCGGAAGGTGCCGGTGCCCTGCACGAAACCATAAGCAAGGCGGCTATCGATTTTCGTGCTCTTGGAATTGGTGATCGCGACATAGGGATAATTGGCGCTCACGCGGCCTTCGGGGATTTCGCTTTTTGTAAAGTCGGCGAAGCGGGCGCGGATAAAACTGGTGTTGCGGTCGTAAATTTCACGCGCGTAGGCAAGCGCTTCATCAGCGTTGGTGAAGAAGCGGCGGGTTTCGGCGGAAGGTTTGAGCGGCGAGAGGATCGTCATCGTTAACGAGCGAGTATTGCCCAGAAACGTTAAAAACCTCTAAGCTTTTGAAATACCACACAAAGCTTTGGCAAAATCAGCGGCTTCAAAGGCTTTTAAATCATCGATGCCTTCGCCCACACCAATCGCCATAAGGGGAATTTTGGTCTTTTCCGCAAGCGCCACCAGAATGCCGCCGCGCGCCGAGCCATCAAGTTTAGTGAGAATGAGCCCGTTCACCTGTGATGCCTGCATAAAGGTTTCGGCCTGCGCCACAGCATTCTGGCCGGTCGTGGCATCCACCACAAGCACGGTGGCATGCGGCGCGTTGGCATCAAACTTCTTGATGACGCGGATGATTTTCTGGAGTTCCGCCATCAGGCCTTCCTTGTTGTGGAGGCGCCCGGCGGTATCGATGAGCACAACGTCGGTGTTATCGGCTTTGGCCTGTTCCAGCGCTTTATAGGCAAGGGCAGCGGGGTCGGCGTTTTCATTGCCGGCCAATAGCGGCACGTTCGTGCGTTCGGCCCAGACCTGCAACTGCTGCACGGCGGCGGCGCGGAAAGTATCGCCCGCGACCATCAGCACGGATTTACCCTGACCCACCAGCTGTTTGGCCAGCTTGCCGAGCGTGGTGGTTTTGCCCACGCCATTAACGCCTACCATAAGCAGCACGAAGGGCTTGGCCGTTGTGAAATCAAGGGCTCGCGTATAGGGCTGCAGAATGCCGGCGATGTCGGTGGCGAGGGCTTCGCGCACTTCGGTGTCGGTCACGTCTTTGCCGAAGCGGGATTTACGCAGGTTTTCAGTGATGCGATGGGCGGTTGATACGCCCATATCGGCTTTGATGAGGAGTTCTTCCAACGCTTCCAGCGTGGCGTCGTCCAGTTTTTTCTTGGTGAAGATGCCGGTGATGCCATCCGACATCTGCTGGCTGGATTTGGATAGACCTTTGTTGAGTTTGTCCCACCAGCTTTCTTTTGGCGTTTCAGGCGTGGGGGCTGGCGCCGGTGTTTCGGTTTTGGCGGGTTCCGGTTTTTTGAAAAGATTGAACATCAGGCGGCCATGAGGCTATCGGCGATTTCGCCGGAGAAACTGAAAGCGGCCGGGCCGCTTAACACGACATGGCCGTTTTCCAGCCATTCCACGAAGAGCGAGCCGCCATCCAGGATGATCTCGGCCTTGCGTTCGGTTAAGTCGCGCTGGACGGCGGCAACCAGTACCGCGCAGGCGCCCGAACCGCAGGCTTGTGTTACGCCGGCGCCGCGTTCCCACACGCGCATGCGGATCTGCATGCGGTTGATGACTTCGGCGAACTCCACATTGGTGCGTTCGGGGAACAGCGGGTGGCGTTCGATCTGCGGGCCGATGCCGGCCAGATCAATCCCTTCCACATGCTGCATGAAGAACACGCAATGCGGGTTGCCCATGCTCACCGCCACTGCCAGCGGCAGGCCGGTTTTGCCGGTATCGAGGCCAAGCGTGTTGGCCGCGTGGGCAAGGGGAATATCCTGCCAGCCAAGCAGGGCCGGGCCCATATCAACGGCAATAAGGTCGTTTGCTGCCGTGGCGGTCAACGTGGCGGAATCGGTTTCGATGCGGAGAGCCCCGGCTTTTTTGTTGAGTTCCACCGCGCCGATGCAGCGGGCGGCGTTGCCGCACATGCCGGCGCGGCTGCCATCGCTGTTATAGATGGCCATGAACAGGTCGGCGTTTTTGTTTTTTGGTTCTTCGAGAACAATCAGCTGGTCGCAGCCCACGCCGCGGTGGCGGTCGGCGATGCGGCGGATGATATCGGCATTGAGCGATACGGCGTTTTTACGCGCATCCATAATGACGAAGTCGTTGCCCAACCCGTGCATTTTAATGAAAGGAAACGGCATTGGACGTGCAACCGGAAATTAGCGGCGGCCGGCGATTGCGACCTGCTCACCCGTTTCGTCAATCTCGTCTTCGTCGTGGCTTTCGGCCATGACTTCATTGCCGGCCTGCGGGGCTTCATCCATCAGCGGACGGCCCTGCTGCTGCGGCTGGCCGCCCATGCCGGGCTGGGCCGTATTGCCATCCATTGGCTGGCCGTAGAAGGCGGGCGCGCCCGGCTGCGGCTGGTCGCCAAACTGGGCCTGGCGCTGACGCTGTTCAGCGGCCGTGGCCTCGTTAATGGCTTCGATAATGCGGTAATAATGTTCGGCATGCTGCAGATAATTTTCAGCGAGCACGCGGTCGCCCGACGATAAAGCATCCTTTGCAAGGGCCTGATATTTTTCGTGGACCTGAAAAGCGTTGCCGCGCACGCGCATATCCGGACCGTTGCTGTCAAAGATCTGGTTGCGCAGCGAGGTGGCCGAGCGCGGCTGGCGATTGAAATTGCCGCCGCCGTTATGACCGCCGCCGTGACCGCCACCGCCATGACCGTTGCGGCGATTATTGTTACGGCGATTGCCTTGACCTGGTCTCATGTTCTTCCTCGTAGGGGTGTTATCTGTTTTTCGACAGGCGCTTGTATTTCAGGGCGCTTACATCTGTCTTCCGGCTTTGGCCGGGCCGCTTCAGGCGGCTTGTCGGCAAACAGTCTAGGAAATATCAGGCACGAGTCACAAGGTTTTTCTATCCCCTAAAGGCCTGAAAACCCTGCTTTTTTCAATCTTTTGCCTTAACCAGTTGTCGATTAGAGCCAGTTTGGCAGCGGGTGCAGGGCAAAAAGCAGGGCCCAGTACAGAAGGGCGGCGCCAGCGCTTAGGCCCCAGGCCAGCGGCCCGCCGGTGCGGTGCGTGGCCCTGGCGCTGCGGCCAAGCAATCGCTGAAGGGCAATCGCCGAGATTTTCTCGAGCGCGACGTACATCGCCGCGGCGCCCGCCAGACTGGAGACGATATCAAAGCCGATGGCGGCGATGGCCGGCGTGTTGGCAAGCAGCGCGGGACGGAGACCGATAATGACCCAATCGAGAAGCGCAAGCGCAGCGAGCACGCCGGCGCCGCCAAGGAGCCGCATTTTTTTCGTGCTGGCGCGCGCCAGCAGGCGCATGAGCTTGATGGCGCGATCCAGCATCGGCAGGGAAACGCCGAAGGGATAGAACTTGCGCAAATGCGTTGGCGATGGCTTGGGCTGCTGCAAAACATCCAGCGCTTCGCGGAGGATGCGGAGTTTGAGCGCCCTGGCCAGCGCGCCGGGGGCGCCGGGCGCTTTTTCCAGTTCGGCCACGGTGGGTTCAAGGACGCCATCAAGAAAGGCGGGCACATCGAGGAGCACGTTGTGTTTACCGAGCACCGTGATGCGCACCGGCTTTTTGGCGATGCGCAGGCGCGTTTCGGCATACGGCACGCGCGCGGTGTAGGGGATGAAGATGTGCTGCGGGTTTTCGGCGTCGGCATCCAGCATTTTAATATCGGCGTGGCCACGCGTAAGGCTGGCCATGCCGCCGCGGCTGATCGCACGGCGGAAACCGCTGGGTAAGGAACTGCCGCCGGTAATCGCGAACTGGCTGCTGGCATAGGGCGTGAGCGTTTCTTCGGTGGTGAACTGGCCGTTGCCGTTACAGGTGGGGCAGGTGATGTTGCCGCGACCCTGACAGGTGGTGCAGGTGACTTGCTTGCGGCCCTGACACTGGCGGCATTGCGCCATGGTGGAACCATTGCAGGTTTGGCAATAGCCGTTGCCCTGCGGGTTCTGGCCGGTGCCGTTGCACATGTAGCAAAGCTCCTGGCCCGTGGCGCGGCAATGCTGGCAGGCCATGAATCCAGATGTATTGCAATTGCGGCAGGCCATGTTGCCGCGGCCAAAACATTCGGTGCAGTTTTCGGTGAAGTAAAGCACCTGCGCCTGATCATCCATGGTGATGTCAGCATCTTCCAGCCCCCAGCCTTCACCGGGTTCGGCTTTCAGCTGGTTCACGATGCTGGTAATCCAGGTGCCCTGCTGGGTGAGGTCTTCCTTGATTTTCTCGGCAGCGGGAATGAACTGGTTGGCGGCGCCCACGGCCAGCATCGGCGTTTTGCTTTTCTTCGGGTTACCGCGGAATTTGCCGGGGTAGCGGGTGGCTTCGCGCTTCATTTCCAGCGTTAATGTCATTTCCGCGGTGATATCCAGCACCGTCTCGTCGCTGCCGTTAAATTCAATGTCTTCGGGGGCCATGCCGTTGCCGTCGGCGACTTTACGCATTTTGGCAAGGGCCGCCTGGCCCATGGTATCGGCGCTCATGCGTGCCTCCCGCGCGTCGCGGCGGTGGGGGGCGTGGGAATAAGCTCTGGCAGCAAAGGTGCAAGGCGTGCCGGTGCCACCCGCACTTTTTCGCGCATTGGCCGGGAATAGACCTGTTTGCTGACTTCCACCAGCATGAGGCCCGCGAAGGAGGGAATGCAGCGACGGCCCTGGCGTTCAATCCAGTCAATCGTAGAAGGCGACCAGCGCCGCGCGAAGGGCGGGATGAAGAGGGCGCGTTCGTGATGCTCAATCTGGAAATTATTATGCGTAAGCACGCGGCGGAGATGCGCCAGCGAGAACGAGAAGCCATAGCTGAACGGCGAGAAGCGCTCGCGCGCCCACCAGCCCATGCTGCCGGGCACCGCGACGATCATGCGGCCCTGCGCATCGAGCACGCGGGACGCTTCGTGAAGTAAATTGGCGATATGATCGGTATTTTCGAGGGCATGAATAAGAAGAATGCGGTTCACCGATTGATCGGGGAGCGGCAGCGCGGTTTCTTCCACCAGCGCAGTGGCATTCGCGGCATCGCGCGGCCACCAGGTGACGCCCTGCGGGGCCGGCATAAAGGCCATCAGGCGTTCAGCCTCGCCCATAAAGGGGCGCAAATACGGTGTGGCATAGCCGAGGCCCAGCACGCTATAGCCGGCGATATTCGGCCATAAACGCCGGCAGGCCTCGCGCACCAGGCGGCGCGTGAGCTGCCCGCCCTCGCTTTCATAATATTCACGGAGATCGACGACGTCTGGGTACATGCTGCTAATTTAGCTTATTTTGGGAATTTGTCATCTTCACAAAACAGGAACATTCCTTTGAAGAGCCGGAATCCAGTTTTCTATCGGCAAACAAACTGGATGCCAGCTTTCGCTGGCATGTACATAATTATTTGTTTTGGTTCTTTCGTTGCGCATCCGCGAGCTTTACTACGCGGAGCATTTCGTTCCAGACCGGCATGGTTTCTAATTCGGCTACGCTGACCCAGCGCACATCGCGGATATCGCTTTGCGCGCGTGCCGTGCCGCTGACGAGACGCGCATTCACTTCAACGATGCTGTAATGGAATTCTACGCGGCCTTCTTTATCGGGCGTGATGCCATCGATTGCCGTGATGATACCGAAGGGCTCGATTATGATGCCGGCCTCTTCCTGCGCTTCGCGGGATGCGGCCTGAAAATGCGTCTCGCCCGTATGCTGCACGCCGCCAACTAAACCCCACTGGCCTTCACCGGGCGGCTGGCCGCGTTTGATGATAAGCGTTTGATCCCCCTGCCAAATCACCACGCCAATGGCGGGCAGCGGGTATTTTTGATAGCGGCGGTCGTCGAGCGGGCCCGGCATCAGACCATATACTGCCCGCCATTCATGGTCAGCGTGGCGCCGGTCATGAAGGCGGCGTCGTCGCTGGCCAGGAAGCATACGGCATGGCCGATTTCTTCCGGTTTACCGAGGCGGCCGGTGGGGATTTTCGCGACAATTTTCTGGAGAACTTCGGGCGGGACGGCGCGCACCATGTCGGTATCGATGTAGCCGGGGGCAATCGCGTTCACGGTGATGCCACGGCTAGCGTTCTCAAGGGCCAATGACTTGGTGAAGCCGATCATGCCGGCCTTGGCGGCGGCGTAATTGGTCTGGCCCAGCTGGCCGGCCTGACCGTTGATGGATGAGACATTGATGATGCGGCCGAATTTGCGCTCGCGCATGCCGTTGATGACGGCGCGGCTCATGTTATAGACGGAGAACAGGTTCACGCGCAGCACTTCTTCCCACGCGGCCTGTTCCATTTTGTGCATCATGGCATCGCGGGTGATGCCGGCGTTGTTGACCAGAATATCGATGGGGCCGATTTCTTTCTCAACCTGCGCGACGCCCTTTTGGCAGGCGTCATAATCACCCACATCCCATTTGTAAACCGGCAGGCCGGTTTTTTTCTTGAAGGCTTCCGCCGCATCATCGGCGCCGGCATAGGTGGCGACCACCGTGCAGCCTTTATCTTTGAGACAAAGCGAAACCGCTTCGCCAATACCGCGGATGCCGCCGGTGACCAGTGCAATACGAGCCATGAGTGTGTTGTCTTTCTTTTTCTGTTTTACCGTTCAACTGTAAGCGCAATGCCCATGCCGCCGCCGATGCACAGGGTGGCCAAACCTTTTTTGGAACCGCGGCGGTTCATTTCATAAAGCAGCGTGGTGAGCACGCGCGCGCCCGATGCGCCGATGGGATGGCCCAGCGCAATCGCGCCGCCATTCACGTTTACTTTCGATGTATCAAAGCCAACGCCCTTGTTCACGGAAATAGCCTGCGCGGCAAACGCTTCATTAGCTTCAATGAGGTCAAGATCGCCAACATTCCAGCCCGCTTTTTTGAGCGCGTTTTGCGATGCGCAGATGGGGCCGGTGCCCATGATGGCGGGATCAACACCGGCGGTGGCCCAGCTGGCGATGCGGGCGAGCGGCGTGATGCCGCGCTTCTGCGCTTCTTCTTCACTCATAATAATTAACACTGCCGCGCCGTCATTGATGCTGGAGGCGTTGCCGGCGGTGACCGTGCCGCCATCCGGCTTGAAAGCGGGGCGGAGTTTGGCGAGCGCATCGATGGTGACGCCGGCACGAATGCCTTCATCCTGATCCACCACGCGTTCGGCTTTTCTATCTTTCACCGTGACGGGCATGATTTCATCCTTGAACTTGCCGGCTTTCTGCGCCGCCTCGGCCTTGTTCTGGGATTCAACGGCAAACTTATCCTGTTCTTCGCGGCTGATGCCGAATTTGGCGGCGATATTCTCGGCCGTGATGCCCATATGGTAGTTGTTAAAGGCTTCCCACAGGCCGTCTTTGATCATGGTGTCGATCATCTCGGCATTGCCCATGCGGGTGGGGTTGCGAAGGTTGATCGCATGCGGGCTAAGGCTCATGCTTTCCTGACCGCCGGCCACAATAATTTTCGCATCGCCGTTGGCAATCGATTGCATGGCAAGCGCAACAGCGCGGAGACCCGAGCCACACACCTGATTGATGGTCATGGCGGTGCGTTCCACCGGAATTTTAGCAGCGATCGCGGCCTGACGCGCGGGGTTCTGGCCCTGGGCGGCAGTGAGCACCTGGCCCAGGATCACATCATCGACATCATCGGGCGAAAGCTTGGCGCGCTTCAAGGCTTCGGTGATCGTGAGGGCGCCGAGTTGATGGGCGGGCAGCGTGGAAAGTGCGCCGCCGAAATTGCCGATGGCGGTGCGTGTGGCGCTGGCGATCACGATTGCGGGAGCGGGAGAACGCATGAATTTATCCTAGCATTACAGGCGGGATTGATTTGCCCATAACCTAGTGGTGTCAGCGTTTGGAGGCAAGCCAATCAAAGATGGAAGGCCATAATTTATCGCGCGCTGGCGTTGTCACCATCATACTGATATGGCCAAAGGCGGGCCGCAGGGAATCCGCCCCCGGCATGGCTTTGTGCAGCGCACTGGAACTGGCGGGCGGCACAATTTTGTCATGTTGTGGGAGAACATGCAGGCTGGGCACGCGGCTGTCACGCGGGCGTATGGCATAACCGCCAAGCCGCCACAGGCCATGGGCGGGCAGGTTTTCCACGTACCAATCCTGCAAGGTTTCCTTGGCTACATGGGGCGCGAGGGGGACGCCGTTATTTACCCAGTCTTCCACCAGCACAAACGCGCGTTCTTCCGCAGAGCTTTTTTCCATTTTGCCGAAGCGCACGAATTTATCATGGAGCATGAAGGGCTGCAGCATGAAGAAATAGCTTTGCATGATATCGGGCGGCAGTTCGCCCCATTCATCGATGAGCGGGGCGAGCGCCGTGTGCAGCGCCTGCATGCGGGGGCCCATGGCGGAATCATCCGCATGAAAATCCCACGGCGTTGCTAAAAAGAGCAGGCTTTTGGTTTGGGCTGGCATCACTTGCGCGAGCGCCGCGGCGAGAAGCCCGCCCATGCAATAGCCGGCAATATGCACGCGCTGATCGGAAAGCGCGGCGATGTGGGAAAGCACCGGTTTTAAGCGTTTTTCCAGATAATCGTTGAGGGTGAAGGTTTTTTCTTCTGTGCCGGGCGCCTGCCAGTCGATGAGATAAACGTGGAAGCCTTTGGCCGCCAGCGCGCGGGCAAAGCTTTTATCGCGGTCGATATCGAGCACGTGATAGCGGTTGATGAGGGACGGGATGAGCAGAACCGGCTGGCCGCGGCCTTCGTAATCGAGCACGCGCGTGGTGCCGGCGTGCCAGATGGTGAGCGCATCGGGAAAGTCGCGTGCGATAGCGCTGTTCTGGTAGCGCGTGATGCCATCCAGAAAACGGCCGTAGGTTTGGTTGGCTAGGTTTTCGAGCTCGGCTTCAAGCTTTGCGGCGGCGGCGGGGTCTTGCGCCAGCGCTATCTTCATTTGCTGCTGCAGCGGACGCCACCCGGGCAACTGGCCCGGTGCTTCGCTGCTTAAGGCCGGCAACGCGCTTCGCCAGCTCTGCCACAGTAGCATTGCGGTTGCCATGTAGAGGGGCAGCGGCCGCGGGCTTAGCAGCCGTTTTGGCTGATTTTTTTGATCCCTTGGCGGTGGCTGGTTTGGCATGGCTTCCGCTATTATTACTGCCTGTGAAATGATCCGTCCACGCATTAGCTTGTATGCCGGCGCCGGCTTTCTCGGCCATCATCAGCCACATATCAAGGGCCTGAGTGAAAATGCCGATTAAAGGCTGCATGGTCTTGGAAAGTTCCTGCACGGCGCGCGGGCTTTCAGCGAGGGCCATCATCTGCTCGCGCCACATATCGAGCGTGCGGCCGGCTAAATCGCCATACGCGGATGTTTGCGTGCTTGCGGCTTCAGGTTTGGGCGCGGTTTTTTTGGACGCTTTGGTTTTTGCGGATGCTGCCTTGCGGGGCGAAGATTTCTTGCGGGCCATCGCTATCTCCTTATCATCCATATATAAAAAAGGCTTCCTTTAAGCGTTCATAATCATTAAAGTATTAACCATAGTTGATCAACTGCCTTTCGTTGAAAAGGTGAGGATAATGTCAATGCCGCAGCCCCAGTCGCCGACTTCCAAAACCAACCCGATTGTCATTAAGAAATATGCCAATCGCCGTCTTTATAACACGGATACAAGCAGTTATGTGACGCTGGACGACCTGTGCCGCATGATTAAGGAAGGCGAGGAAGTGGTCGTCTATGACGCCAAGACGGGCGACGACATTACCCGCAGCGTGCTGACCCAGATCATCGTCGAACAGGAAGGCAAGGAAGGCCAGAACCTTCTGCCCACGCCGTTCCTGCGCCAGCTTATTTCCATGTACGGCAACAACATGCCGGGTCTGCTGCCGCGTTATCTGGAATACGCCATGCAGGCGTTCACCAAGAACCAGAACCAGATGCAGGATTATTTCCGCGGCACCTTCGGCAACGCGTTCGGCGGCATGTTCTCGAACACATTTGAAGAAGTGAGCAAGCAGAACATGCACATGTTCGAGCAAGCGATGCGCGTATTCGCCCCGTTTGCGAATATGCCGTCGGCTGCGCCGTCGTCATCTTCTTCATCCGCGCCGCAAAGCGCACCGAAGCAGAGCGCGCCGGAGCCGGAAGAGGAAGGCGTGGAACCCGCGCCCAGTCATTTACGCGCGGTCGAAACCCCGCAGCATGTCGATGAAGACCTGCCGGAGCAGGAAGACAGTTCTATCCGCGATATGCAGGCGCGTTTGAACGATTTGCAGAAGCAGATCGCCAACATGCAAAAGGGCGACGAGTAAGCGCTTCCACATTCAGGCATCCCCGCGCAGGCGGGGATCCAGTGTGGTTTTAAATCAGAAATAGCAAGAGAAACTGGATTCCCGCCTGCGCGGGAATGCCTGATGGTTTTGGGCTCTTATTTCTTCAGCTTTTCCGCGTAACGCTGGCGGATGGCGGAGGGCTTATCCACTTCGGGTTTGCCGAAGAAGTAGCCTTGCATCTGGTCAACGCCTTCCTTGATCAGCCATTGGCTGACATCGGCGGTTTCCACGCCTTCGGCGACGGTCTCAAGACCCAAACCACGTGCGAGGCCGATCAGCGTGCGGATCATGACCTGCTGGTCTTTATCGTGCAGCACATCGCTGAGGATTTCACGGTCGATCTTGAGCGTGTTGACCGCGAGCGTGCGTAAATAACGAATGGAGGTAAAGCCGGCGCCGAAGTCATCAAGCGCCACCTGGCCGCCCAGCGCGTGAATGGTATCGACGAACAGCTTGGTCTCTTCGATATCCAGAATGGCGGCGGTTTCGGTGATTTCGACGATGAGGCGCTTGGCGATGGAGGGCTTGCCCTGCAGCTTGGCGCGCATGATATCGGGCCAGCCCTTCTGGCTGGCGGTAAGGCCGGAGATATTGATGGCGAGCACCAGTTCGGGATCGTCCGCCAGCGCGTCCACGGCCATATCAAGCACGCGGCGGTCCACCACGTGGGCCATGCCGAGTTGTTCGATGACGGGGATAAAGAGGCCAGCGGGAATAAACAGGCCCTTTTCATCCACCATGCGGATAAGGGCTTCGAAGGAAACAATTTTGAGCGTCTTGGCATCGATGATGGGTTGGAAGGCAAGACGCAACCCATCGCTCTTGAGTGCAGCGAGGGCTTGTTGACCAACGCCCAGCGTGCGGCGGTGGGCAGCGACGCGTTCTTCGGAAGGTTTGTATTCAACGAATGAGTTGCGGCCCTGGCGCTGCGCATCGCGGAGCGCCTGCTCGGTGCGGATCATGGCTTCCCACGCGGTTGCGACCGATTGCGGGGCGATCACGCCGCCCATGGAGACGGAGACCTGCACGGGGCAGACGGGGGTTTCCACCGCTTCTTCGCGGAAAGAAGCAAGAAGTGTATTGGCGATCTGGCCGAGGCGGTCGGAGCTGCTGCTCTTTAAAACCAGACCCAGCTGGTCGCCGCCGACGCGGCCGATTTCCAGCACGTCGGAAGTCAGATCGCGCACGCGCTTGAGAACGCCCAAAATAACGCGATCGGCGTTATCGGGGCCGATGGCCTCGTTGATATACGTCATGTTATCGATGGCGAGCACGACATAGCCCACGGTTTTTTCTTCGGCGCGGGCGCTGGCTACCAGCGGATCCATGACTTCCAGCAGGCGGTGGCGGTTGGGAAGACCGGTGAGGTTATCGGTATGGATGCGCGAAGCCAGATCAAGCTCCAGCATCTTGCGGGCGGTGATGATGCGGAGCACCGCTTCGATTCTTACCGGCAGACCGTTTTCGCCAAATGTAATGTGGCCGCGTTCATGTACCCAGGCCTGGGTACCATCGTAAAGGCGGATACGGTAATCGCGATCCAGCCGCTCGGCTTCCGCCTGGAGCATGAAGGCGTTGAAAATCTGCACGTCGCTTTCGTGCACGCGGGCGCGGAAGTCGGCGCCCTTCATGTGCAGCGAGGCATCGGCCATGCC
>JBEHYA010000053.1:0-13697 GCA_048498415.1 Pseudomonadota bacterium | reverse complement strand
CCTGTTCACGCAAGGCATGGTCATCCACGAAAGCTACAAGGATCACGAGGGCAAATGGCTGTACCCCGAAGAAGTGATCAAGAAAGATGGCGGCGCCGTGCACGCCACCACCGGCAAACCCGTGACCGTTGGCCGCATCGAGGTCATGAGCAAATCGAAGAAAAACGTGGTCGATCCCGGCCGCATCATCGATAGCTACGGCGCCGATACCGCGCGGCTTTTCATGCTCTCCGACAGCCCCCCGGAACGCGATCTGGAGTGGACGGTCGCCGGCGTGGAAGGCGCATGGCGCTACATCAACAAACTCTGGCGCATGGTCGATGAGCCGGATTTTGAATTTGCTGCCGTGGGTTCAAAAGTCCCCGCCCAGCTGTCACCCCAGGCCGATGCCGCCCGCCGCGCCATCCATAAAACCATCGCGCGCGTGACCGATGATTTAAGCCGCTTTGCCTTCAACGCGGCGGTCGCCCGCATCCGCGAGCTTACCAATAGCTTGGCCGAACTCACCGGCAAAACACCCGGCGAAAAGGAAGTCTACCGCGAAGGCATGGAAGCCGTGGCGCAGCTCATCGGCCCCATGCTGCCGCACATCGCCGCGGAAATGTGGGAACGGCTTGGCCACACAAACATGCTCATCGATCAGGCATGGCCCACCGCCATCGAAGCGCTGGCACAGGATAATCAGGTGAAAATCGCCGTGCAGGTAAACGGCAAACTCCGCGTGATTATCGAAACCGGCCGCGATACGCCCAACGCCGAAGTCGAAGCCGCAGCCCTTGCCGCCCCCGAAGTGCAAAAGATTTTGGCCGGAAATAAGCCCAAAAAAGTGATCGTGGTGCCCAACAAAATTGTGAACGTGGTGGCCTAATTCTTATTCCCCTCCCGAAGGGAGGGGAAAGAAATGTCCTTCCCAACATGCTTAACGCTCTTTACTTTCGGTTTCTCGCAGTATTTTAAGTGCCCGTATTCAGGAGTGATATTTTGACCTGGTTGCTCGATATGCCCCGTGCCGCAACGCCGGTGGAAAATAAAATTGCCGCCCGCGCCACAACGCTGATTGGGGCACGCCGCGATGGCAAAGCCGCATTAAGGCGCGCCCTGCAAACCGTGCCTTTTTTCTGCGCCGAAAACGGCCTGCAGATTTCGCACGGCGCGCTGGAATCCGACAGCGCCGAACTCAATGCGCGTTTTCTCGCGCTCGCACCCTTCCGCCCCAGCATGCCCATTTCAGCGCTCACCGCGCGCCTTCTCATTGAAAGCACGCTTGAGGTGTTGGCCAACTGGCAGCCCAGCGCCAAAGAAGCTGCTCTGTTCCGCCGGGGCGGCCTTAGCGCCAAGACGCATTTTTACGGCGAATTGCTGACGCGTGCCCAGCCCGTGCAGCACTGGCTGGAAAGCGACGTCGTGCACCTTAACCAGCCGGCTTTGCGCGATAAGATCGCCGCGCTGAATGCCCACTGGCAGGCCGAACCGCTTCGCCCCGGCTGGCGCACCGTCATCTTCGCCACGCGCCACGAAACCTGATACGCGCGGGCCCATCCGCTGCTTTGCGACGTGCGTTTCCGGGATGACAGTCTGAAACGCCGGGTCTAAACTAGCCCCCATGCGCGTCTCCGCCCTTTTTCTTGTCCTGCTCCTCAGCCTCTCGGCCTGCTACCGCCCGCTGTACGGGCCCAAAAACGTGGGCGAGGCGCAGAACGCGGCGGAAGCGCGGCTCAATAATATTTCCATATCGCCCATCGATGACCGCAACGGCCAGGTGCTGCGTAACTTCCTCATCGACCGCTTTTATGGCGAAGGCCGGCCGGTCAAACCCTCGCACGATCTCCGCATCACCCTGCACACCGCCGAGGATAAGCTCGGTTTGCAGAAAGACGCCACCACCACCCGCGCGCGCCTGACCGTGGATGCCACCTGCAATATGTATGATATTTCAACCGCCAAACTGGTGTGGACGGGCATTATCCATTCAACCGTCAGCTACGATATCCTCGATCAGCAATACGCCAATTTAAGCGCGCAGGAAAACGCCTATGCCCGCGCGCTGCGCGACGTCGCCGACCAGATCACGCGCCGCGTGCTGCTCTCGTTCAACGGCAAAACCGAATTGCCGCCGGTGAAGCCGGCCAAGCCCTTAAGCGACTTCCAGAAAGACCAGCCGCAATATCCCGATCCGAATGACTTCTGATTTTTTTGCTGTCATGCCGGCGCAGGCCGGCATCCACGAAAGGCCATTAAACGAAGCCTTGGTCATGTGGCCTGTCGTGGACCCCGGCCTGCGCCGGGG
Organism: Pseudomonadota bacterium; assembly: GCA_048498415.1. Classification (GTDB taxonomy): domain Bacteria; phylum Pseudomonadota; class Alphaproteobacteria; order UBA9219; family RGZA01; genus JBEHYA01. Next base: position 11,410 of record JBEHYA010000053.1, on the reverse strand, counting down.
TGACGCACGCGTTAGTACTTATTATTCGACGAAAGCCAAACCATGAAGCTCACCGCCGGCAAAAGCGCCGCCTTCATCGACCGCCCGGATAAAGCGATGCGTATCTTCCTGCTCTATGGCCCCGATAGCGGCCTGGTGCGGGAACGTGGGCAACTGCTCGCCAAACACTTCGTCGCCGATATCAACGATGCGTTTAACGTCGCCGAACTCACGGGCGATGCGCTGGCGGGCGATGCCGCGCGGCTCAGTGATGAAATGGCCACCATTCCCATGCTGGGCGGCGCGCGCCTTGTGCGCGTGCGGGATGCCGGGGATAGCATGTTTGCGGCACTGGAAGCCTGCCTCGAAAATCTTCCGCCGGGTGAATCCTATGTGATTTTGGAAGCCGGCGATCTTGATAAGCGCAGCAAAATGCGCAACCGCATCGAAGACGATAGCAAAGCCATCACCATTCCCTGCTACCCCGAAGAAGGTTACGCCCTCGACAAAAGCATTCAGGCGATTTTGAAGGAACAGAATTTCACAATCGAGCGCGAAGCGCTGGAAGCCCTGCAGGATTTACTGCCGCCCGACCGCATCGGCATCCGCATGGAAATGGATAAACTCATGACCTATGCGTGGGATTCCAACCCCAAACGCATCACGCTGGAAGCCGTGGAAGACAGCCTCGCCGACAGCAACGCGCAGGATATGGATGGCGCCCTGTGGGCCGCCGCATCCGGCGATTTCGCCGCGCTGGAACGCCAGATGATGCGCTTCACCGAAGCCACCGCGCCCGTGCAGATTTTGCGTGGGCTTCAACGCCACTTATTGCGTTTGATGGAAGCCAAAGCCCACATGGCGAACGGCATGGATGCTGAAGGCGCCATGAAAAAACTCCGCCCGCCGGTCTTCTTCAAATTCGAAAACGCCATGCGCCGGCAATTGAACCGCTGGAGCCTGCCCGCCCTCGAGCGCGCCCTTTCCGCCATGGTCCAGATCGAACAAAAAACCAAACAAACCGGCATGCCCGCCGAAGACTTGGCCCAACGCGCGCTGATCGATGTCGCGCGGCGGGCGAGTTAAAACCTAACCGTACGTACCGGCGAAAGCCGGTACCCATTCATCCGCATTTTGATTGCTGCACCATGGGCCCAGTTTTTCAACGGGGCATACTTGGCGTCAAAACCCCTTTAAAATCGCCTTTAATTGCATGGTCACCGCGGCGCGGCCGTGGCCGGTATCAATCACAAAATCCGCGCGCTGGCGTTTTTGTTTGTCGGGCATCTGCTTTTTTAAAATCGCCTTGAACCGCGCGGCGGTCATATTTTTGCGGGCCATCACGCGCTGCTTTTGAATGGCAGCCGACGCCGTCACCACCATCACGGCATCCACGCGTTGCTCGCCGCCGGTCTCGAATAAAAGCGGAATATCTAAAACGGCCACGCGGGCTTTGGCTTTACGGGCGGCCGCTAAAAATTTCTTCTCTTCCTCCCGCACCATCGGGTGGAGAATTTTTTCCAGCGCTTTCATTTTTTTAGCATCATGAAACACGCTACTGCCCAGCGCGGTGCGGCAGATGTATTTTTTGCCGCGGCGGGTTTTCAGCGCCTGCGGAAAAATTTTGGCGACGCGCGTGACCGCTTTGCCGCCCACCCCCAGCAGCGCATGCACGGCATCATCCGCGGCGTAGACGGGCACGCGCAGCTTTCGCAAAAGCCCTGCCGTCGTGCTTTTGCCCATGCCGATGGAACCGGTTAAGCCAATGATTATAAAAGGCTTTTTCATAAGCTGTCCTCCACCATCTGGCGCAGCTCGGGCGTGACTTTCGTTTCCCTGCCGAACCACGCGGCAAACCCCGGCTGCGCCTGATGGAGCAGCATCCCCAGCCCGTCCACAATCGTATGGCCGCGGCGCTTGGCTTCCAGTAGCAGCGGCGTGAGCAGCGGCGTGTACACCAGATCGGTCACCACAATGTGTTCGGGTAAATTCCGTAAATCCACATCAAGCGGCGGCTGGCCCGCCATGCCCTGCGTGGTGGTGTTCACGAATAAACCAATATCCTCCATCGCATCGTCGCGGTCTTCCCACGCGACCAGTTTCAGCGGCGCATCAAGACGCGCACGCATATCCTTGATGAGTTCCCGCCCGCGATCGCTGGTGCGATTACAGATTCTAATCTCGCTGCACTTGGCCTCTGTGAGCGCCACGATCACGGCCCGCGCCGCGCCGCCGGCACCCATCACCAGCGCGGGTTTTTTCTTTTTCCAGTCGCGCGCTTTATCCTGCAAATTCGCGGTAAAGCCGTAAATATCGGTATTAAAGCCATGCAACGCGCCGTTCCCCTGCACCACCACCGTGTTCACCGCGCCGGCCATTTTTGCGGCGTCATCCAGCTTATCCATCAGCCGGCAGGTATCTTCCTTATGCGGCACCGTGACATTCACACCCTTCATGCCCCGCTTGTGCAGTGCGCGTAAATATTCTTCCAGCGCCGGCGGGGCCACCGCCACCGCGTCATAACGCGCCGCAATCCCAAACTGCTGCAGCCAGTAATTATGGATGAGCGGCGATCTGGAATGTTTGACCGGAAAGCCGATCACCGCGGCCTGAACGGGGGATGCGTCATTCATGGGCGCACCTTATGTTTTTCGTATGCCCCTGCGCAGGCAGGTGCCCATGTTTCCGATAACACAAGTGCCTATCTGCTTGTACGCCAACCTTATCCGAACGTACCAGCGGAAGCTGGTATCCAGTTTTTTGTCCACAAAACCAAACTGGATTCCGGCTTGCGCCGGAATGTTCATAAAGGGTAGATGGGCCCCGGCTTTCGCCGGGGCATACGGAATGGATTTTCATGACAGCAGCATCCCTTCCGCACGCAAAAATGCCAGCAACGGCAGCAGCGGCAAACCGAGGATCACAAAATGATCACCATCCACCTTATCGAATAACTGCGCCCCCAGCCCTTCAATCGCATAACAGCCCACGCTTTTTAAAAGCGGCTCGCCCAGGCGTTTGCAATAATCATCAATAAAATCAGGGCCTAAACGGCGCATGGCAAGCGCCGCCTGTTCCTCGGCCTTCCATACTTCCTGGCCATCCTTAAACAAAACGGCAGCGCAAATCAGCCGGTGGGTTTTGCCCATCATGAAGCGTAAATGTTCTTTCGCCTCTTCCTCATTCGCAGCTTTATCCAGCCAGCGCCCGTCGCAATCCAGCATCTGGTCGCTGCCCAGCACCAGCGCATCCGGCTGACGCGCACTCACCACGCGCGCTTTTTCGCGCGCGAGTTCCAATGCCGTTTCTTCAATTGAACGCCCCGCCGCCTTGCATTGCTTTTTAATCGCGCCTTCATCCACATCCGCGGCATCGATTGTAAAATCCACGCCGGCGTTTTTCAGCATCATGCGCCGCGTGGCGCTGCCGCTTGCCAAGACCAGCTTCATTTTTTGGCCTCGCGCTCGGCCTCGCGGCGGTTCAATTGAATCATGATTTCCGCCGCGGTTTCCTCAATGGAACGGCGGCTTACATCAATTAAAGGCCAGTTATGCTGCTGGCAGATCTTGCGTGCCTGCTTCACTTCTTCCGCCACGCTATCGATATCGATATACGGCGTCTCGGTGGTCTCGTTGAGAAAGCGCAAACGATTGCGGCGGATATCCACCAGGCTGGCCGGGTCACGCGTCAGGCCCACAATCAGCGGCGTGGAGAGTTCAAACAGCACCTGCGGCAGATCAACGCCGGCGACAATGGGAATATTCGCCGCAAACAGCGAACGGTTGGCTAAATATAAACACGTCGGCGATTTCGAGGTGCGCGAGACGCCGATAATCACCACATCGGCCTTATGAATTTTATCGAGGCCCTGCCCGTCATCGCAGGCCAGCGCAAATTCCATCGCCTCGATGCGCTGATAATAATCCTTATCCAGAATATGCTGGCGCCCCGGCATCTGTTTGGCGGTCACGCCCCAGAAATGCGACAGGCCCGATAAAACATGCTCGACGGCGGGAATACACGGCACTTTCAGGCTGCGGCAATGATCAATCAGCATCTGGCGCAGATTATCGTTGATCACGGTAAATAATACCGCCCCCGGCCGCGCGGTAATGCTGTCGCACACCATGCGCATCTGCCCTTCGGTGCGGATGAGCGACCAGTGGTGATGTTCCGCATCAATGCCATCAAACTGCGCCACGCAGGCGCTCGCCACATAATTCAGCGTCTCGCCCGTACTGTCGGAGACGAGATGCAGGTCGAACAGTTTCATCTCATTATTTTCAGCTGCGGTTTCGTTCATTCCCTGGCCCACTCCCGACACGTCATGCCGGCAAAGGCCGGCATCCACGAAAGGCCATTAAACAAGACCTTTGTCATGTGGCCTGTCGTAGACCCCGGCCTTTGCCGGGGTGACGGCTTATTTTTCGGATAAAACTCATTCCATGCAATACTTGCTTTTTTATCCCCAAAACCATGCGCAAGGGGTGTGCGTGGAATCCGCGCAAGTGAAAAACGGTGCTGAAAGTTTTCTTCCATACCCACTGACCATAAAATCATTGGTGGAGTTGTGACAGTCTGAATAGAAAAAACAGGCATGGGCATAACAGCGGGTTATCCGGGCTTATCCGGCGAAGTTATCCCCATCTTACGGCCCATCAAGCCAATGATAAAACTGATTTTTTCCGCATTTTCCACGTTTTACGGGTGAATTGCAAAATTGTGGAAAGGTGTGTGGATTAGAAGCAATGCTTGCTGTATCAACAGGATTCACAAGGATCAACTACTTACTACAACTAATTAAGTATTTATGTAGGGAAAAGTGAAAAGTATTTTATCCGTCCTGAACGGAAAAAATCTGAGCGATAAGAAAAGCAGGCAGCCCATCTGGCTGATGCGTCAGGCCGGTCGCTACCTGCCGGAATATAAAGCCACGCGCGCGAAAGCCGGTTCCTTCATGGGCCTCGCGCTCAATCCCGAACTCGCTGCCGAGGTCACCCTGCAGCCCGTGCGGCGCTTTGATATGGATGCCGCGATTTTATTTTCGGATATCCTGATTGTTCCCTACGGCCTCGGCCAGCAGTTGGATTTCGTGGAAGGCGAAGGCCCGAAGCTGGAACCGATTACGAACAAGCTGCCGGCCTTTAACGAAGCGAATTTCTTTGCGCGCACCCAGAATGTTTTTTCTACCGTGCGGTTATGCGTGGGCCAGTTAAACGAGCATACCGCCATGATCGGCTTTGCCGGTTCCCCCTTTACCGTGGCGTGTTACTTATTCGGCGGCACCAGCAAAGACGGCTTTAAAACGTCGCTGGAACGCGCTGCCCAAGACCCCGCTTTCTTCACCCAAACATTAAATGTTTTAGCTGACGCCACGGTGTTTTACTTAAGCCAGCAGATCATCGCTGGCGCCGAAGTCGTGCAGCTGTTCGATAGCTGGTCAGGTCTGGCGCCAGCTGAAAAATTTGCCGAATGGATTATCCATCCCACCCAGCGCATTGTCGCGGGCGTTAAAAAACTACACCCCCATACGCCGATCATCGGTTTCCCCCGTGGCAGCGGCGAACGCACGAAAAATTATGCCGCTGCCGTAAACGTGGATGCGATCTCCATCGACGAAAATACGCAAATCAGCTGGGCCGAAAAAAATATCCGCCAGCCCCTGCAGGGCAATCTCGCCCCCGGCGTCATGGCGGGCGACCAAAAAACCATGCTGGCCGCCGCGCAAACCGTGATGCAGCAGATGACGCGGCCCTACATCTTCAATCTCGGCCACGGCCTCACCCCCGATGTGCCGCCGGATAACGTCGCCGCGCTGGTGAAGTTCGTGCATGGCAATAATTAATCAGGCATCCCCGCGCAGGCGGGGATCCAGTTTGGTTATTGGATCGTAAAAACAAGAAAACTGGATTCCCGCTTTCGCGGGAATGCCTGTAAGATGGTTGGGTCAGTTCGATATTACAGTGAATGCAGTCATGAAAACAGCAGTCATCCTTTTCAATCTCGGCGGCCCCGACAGTCTGCAAAGCGTGCAGCCGTTTTTATTCAACCTGTTTAACGATGCCGCCATCATCACCCTGCCCCAGCCGTTTCGCTGGCTCATTGCCACGCTTATCTCCAAACGCCGCGTGAAAGAAGCCACGCATATTTACGAGAAAATCGGCGGGGCCTCGCCTCTTCTCGCCAACACCCGCGCGCAAAGCGAGGCGCTGGAGAAGGAGCTGGGCGCCGGTTTCAAATGCTTTATCAGCATGCGCTACTGGCACCCGATGGCCGCTGATACGGCGCGCAAGGTGGCTGAATATAACCCCGATAAAATCATATTCCTGCCGCTCTATCCGCAATATTCCGGCACCACCACGGCCTCCTCGTTCACGGATTTTTATCAGGCGCTCGCGCCCTACAAGCTCGCCGCGCCCATCCATGAAATTCACAGCTACCCAACGCTGGATGGTTTTTTAGCCCCGCAGGTCGAAGCCATTCGTTTGCTTTATGCGACCGCGCAAAAACAGACCGGCAGGGCGCCACGCATTTTATTCTCCGCGCATGGCTTGCCCCAAAAAACCATCGATGCGGGTGACCCGTACCAGATGGAATGCGAAGAAACGGCGGCTGCACTTGTGGCACGCCTTGCCATTCCGAACCTCGCCATCCCGAACCTCGATTGGAAAAACACCTACCAAAGCCGCGTGGGGCCGCTCGCCTGGATCAAGCCCTATACCGATGCCGAGATTGAAGCGGCCGGCGCCACGCAAACGCCCCTCGTGCTGGTGCCCATTGCGTTCGTGAGCGAGCATTCCGAGACGCTTTACGAGCTCGACCAGCAATACCGCGACCTGGCGGCGGGCTGCGGCGTGCCCTTTTTTGCCCGCACGCCCACGGTTGGCATTCAGCCTGCTTTTATAAGGGGTTTGGCGGATCTGGTGCGGGCCACGAACGCCGCCTGATCCACCGAATTACTCACAAATCGTCCACCGCCTTACCACAATTAAGGCACAATTGAGGGCCAGATTTTTGGCCATAACCATCTAACGCCTTACTGGAGTTTCCAATGAACAAGATCGCTTCTCTCGTTATCGCTGCCGTGGCTTTTGCTCCGGCGCTGGCTTTGGCTGAACCTGCTGCCGCTCCCGCCGTGGATGCCGGTGCGTCGGCTTCGGCGTCTGCGCCTGCTGCCAACACCACCATGAAGACCGAAGTCAAGACCAAGAGCCATCACCACATCAAGCACAAGAAGGCCAAGGCCGCCGTTGAAGGCACCACCGAAGCCAAGTAATTCTTGCTGCGATTAAGAATAGAAAGGGCGGGGTTTTCCCCGCCCTTTTTGTTTGCTAATTACTCCCCTCCCTCCGGGAGGGGATAAAGGGGCGGGAAAGGCTTCTCCGTTTTCAAATTCGCAGCGCATCTCTCGATAGGCCTTTCCCTCACCTAACCTCTCCCGGAGGGAGAGGGATTTTGGTTCCCAGCCCAACCTCCATGCGCTAAAACCCACCCCATGTATTTCATCCGCCACGCGCAAAGCCAGTTCAACGTTGCGTTTTCCACGACGGGGCGCGATCCCGGCATCATCGATGCGCCGCTCACGCCCCATGGCATCGCGCAGGCGAAGCTTGCCGCCAAGCTTTTGCAGGGCAAGCAGCTGACCCGCATCATCAGCAGCCCCTATACGCGCGCCCTCCATACCGCGCATATTTTGGCTGACGCCCTCACGATCAAAAAAGTCCATGCCCATGCGCTGCTGGGCGAGCGCGCGCTTTATACCTGCGATGTTGGCACGGCGGTCACCCGGCTGTGCACGCAATGGCCCACCGCCGATTTCAGCGCCATTCCGAAAGACGAATGGTGGCCCAAAACCGGCGAGACGCAGGACAGCATCGCGGCCCGCGTGCGGGCCTTCATGGCATTGGAGGGCAGCAGCGACGATGCCGCCCACACGCTGGTGGTCAGCCACTGGTATTTTCTCTATACGCTGTCATCCCACGATCTGGAAAATGCCGAGATCATGTGGCGCGATGACAAGGGCCGTTTCCACAAAACCCCACTTTAACAGCCAGCAGGCATCCCCGCGCAGGCGGGGATCCAGTTTGTTTATTTTTACTGTTACCACTGGATTCCCGCCTGCGCGGGAATGCCTGAGAGGGCGTGTTAACGAAGTAAACAAAGCCTTTTATAGCAGTTGCCGCTGTGGCTGTTTTCCCCTAGAAACGAGGGCACACCTGAAACCTCTCGAGACTTCCCATGGCCAATTTCAATATCTCCGCCCAGTATATCAAAGACATGTCGTTCGAAGGCCCGGCGCATCCCGCCGATGTCGCCACCAACGAGCCGCCGAAGATTGATGTCAACGTGACCGCGCAAAGCCGCGGGCTGGGCGAGAATGTCTATGAAGTGGCGCTGAACGTAAGCGCCAAAGCCAGCGTGAAAGACAAGCACGCGTTTCTGGTGGAACTCGCCTATGCCGGCATCATCGGCGTGGAAAAAGGCATTGCGGAAGAAGAACTCCGCTACGTGCTGTTGGCGGAAGCCCCGCGCATGCTGTTCCCGTTTGCCCGCAATGTCATTGCCAATGCCACGCGCGATGGCGGCTTTCCGCCGCTTATGCTCCAGCCCATCGATTTCCACGCGCTCTATGCCGATCAGATGAAGCAGAACAGCAAGCCGCCTGAGGGCAACGCGTAAGGCAACCCGTTAAATTAAGTATAATCAGCCGTTGGGCTGCGGCGCGGCGTTCGCGGCTGCGAAGCTGTCGCTGCGCATCTGCTCGGGCCGGCGCGGCGGCGTATACGGCACTTCCGCCACGGGCGTGAGACCGTAATGCGCGGCGGCCTGGCTGTACATGGCGTGGTTGCGCCAGATCAGGATACCGTTTTCCAGATCCATCCAGCCGCCCAGCTTGGGGTGGTCGTTGCCGGTCACGGCATAACGCAGCAGCGTGAAATCCATGCGCGGATGGCGTGCGCTGTTGCAGTCGGCCATTTCCGTGGCGATCAGCGCGGCGGCCTGGCTAAGCTGCGCGGGCTTGGCGATGACATAGAATGGAATATCGAGGCTGTCTTTGCCCGCCGGCAAAATCTCATCGCGCAGGTTGCTTTCGTCGAGCCGGTAAGGAATGACGCGCGTGGTGAGCTCGTGGCGTGCCGCAAACATCGCCAGCATGGCTTCGGAAACGATACCGCCGGGTTCATAGCCGCCCTGATTGGCATAATGGCCGGTTGTCAGCAGAAACAGCGTGCCAAAGGCCGGAAAAACAGTATTGGGCGGTTTAACCGGGTGGCCGTAATCCACGCATTGCAGGCGCAGAATGTGCGGGGGCGCGTCGTGGGCAGTCACTGCTTGATCAAGGGCCGGCATTGGAAAACTCACCTCGGGCGTTTTGAAAAACGAGTTTCAAAGCCTATGGATGCGCCCCCGCACCGCCAACAAAAATGCGCGCGGCGCGGCCCGGGTAGTCTCGCGCTGCACAAGAATTGTACCAAAAGTCGTTTCGCAATTTAGAAGATTACACGCCGCGGTAGTTTTTCAATCACGCGGCGTCGAGTTGTTGCGCAGCTGCGGGATGACGCCGGTCGTAATGCGGGCGGGGGCGTTCGGGCTTTTCTAATATGGGCGCATCGGGTTCCAGCAGCGGCACGTATTTATACAGTTTCGGCGCGTGGGCCTCGAGGAACGCCAGAATATCCAGATACGCGCCGTCCGCGCCCGATATCAAATCACGGAACGCGAAATTGAACTCGCCTTCCTTCATTTTTCCATCCGTCACATAGCTTTTATACAGATCATCGCGGCGCGCGATTTGTTCTTTGGCCAGCGCCATCAGCACCACGGGATAGGGCCGGGTCACATCCGGCTGCTTGATGGTTTTGGCGGCGGCATCCGCTTCCTTCCGGATTCTCCGCTTATAGGATTTGAAAATGTCCCAGCGCCGTTTGCTCTCGGGGTTGGTCAGCGCCGCCGCTTCCGATAAATCCTTCCACTCTTTGCCTTTCACCGGCACGAAAGAATAGAACATGTGCTTGTCTAACGCCGTCAGCATGTCATGCGTATGGCGCCACACATCGGTGTGCAGCCCGTCTACATTGTTTACGCCGTAGCGGGGCTGCAGCGTCCTTTCCAATGTCGGGGTGGTGGTTTGCACGCCGTAGGTCACGGGCCGGTGCTGGTACCGCCCGGTCTGCAAATCGAGCCCGCGGCGCGCCACATCATCGGCGATGCGCTTGGCATTCTTTTCATAAAGCGCCTTTAAATTGGGAATTTCCCAGCCGTGCAGCAAACCCGCCTGTTGGATCAAATGATCGTAGAGCTCCGCTGCCGCGTGCATGTCGCGGCGGTCGCTGGCCATATAATGGAATAACCGTTCCTGCGTTTCGGCGCGTTTGAGCGGCTTAAAGCCAAGCCCATGGGCGCGCAACTGCCGGCCGATCAAGGTGGCGCGGCCTTTGGTGATCGCCATGCTGCGGATCTGTTCCGCCTGACGCAGCGCGGGCAAAAGCTCGCGCGCAATCGCGGCGCCCACGCGGAAATGCGCGGAAGGCGTCCAGCTGTAATCGGGCACAATGCGGTCTTCGTTCGGGCGATGAAGCATGGGCATCAGCCTAATCCCGCCAATTACTTGCGGGAAGGCATAAAAAAGGCCCAAAAGTAAGCCCCGTTGAAAAACGGGGCCCATTTATCAGCATTAAAATTATGGATGGATGGGCCCCGGCTTTCGCCGGGGCATACGCTTGGCTTACTGGTTCATGCTATCGAAGAAATCCTGGTTGCTCTTCGAGGTCTTGAGCTTGTCCAGAATGAATTCGATGGAGTCCGAAACGCCCATCGGCATGAGAATACGGCGCAGCACCCACATCTTGGTGAGCGTGGCCTTATCCACCAGCAATTCTTCCTTACGCGTGCCCGACTTGGAAATATCAATGGCGGGGAAGGTGCGCTTATCGGCGAGCTTGCGATCCAGCACGATTTCGCTGTTACCGGTGCCCTTGAATTCTTCAAAGATCACTTCATCCATGCGGCTGCCGGTATCGATCAGCGCGGTCGCGATAATCGTGAGCGAGCCGCCTTCTTCAATGTTACGCGCGGCGCCAAAGAAGCGCTTCGGCCGCTGCAACGCATTGGCATCCACGCCGCCCGTCAGCACCTTGCCGCTTGAGGGCACAACGGTGTTATAGGCGCGCGCAAGACGCGTAATGCTATCCAGCAAAATCACCACATCGCGCTTGGCTTCCACCAGGCGCTTGGCTTTTTCCAAAACCATTTCCGTGACCTGCACGTGGCGGGAAGCCGGTTCATCGAAGGTGCTTGAAATAACTTCGCCCTTCACGCTGCGGCTCATGTCGGTCACTTCTTCCGGGCGTTCGTCAATCAGAAGAACGATCAGATAAACTTCCTTATGGTTGCCGGTGATCGCATGCGCGATATTCTGCATCATCACCGT
>JBEHYA010000052.1:0-13921 GCA_048498415.1 Pseudomonadota bacterium | reverse complement strand
TCATCAATGACCAGATCGCGGCCCTGTTCGTGGGCCAGCACCAGCGGGCCCTTGACGATTTTAAAGCCGATGCCGGCGCCGCCGCCGGTCAGTCCTTCATAACTCCGCACCGCTTCCAGAATGCCGCGCACGGTATCGGCTTCCAGCCGTTCGTCGGCGGCGATACCTTTCCAGTCCATGTGATAGCGCGCGCCGTCGTGGCTGAAATGCGTAACCGGCTGGCCGTTGCCATCAACCGTATTCAGTTTTTCCAGCTGTTTGATGGTGAGCGGGTTCTGGGTGTTGGAAGCCAGCCGCGCATCAATGAGATCGGTGAGCGAACGGTTATCATCGGTATCGAACACCGTCTGATATAATAAGTATTCCAGGTTTTTGCCGCCGGCATCGGTGACGATGGGCCCGCGCGGGTCGCGCGCCTTGCCCAGCAGCACCGCCAAAAAGGTTTTGCCCACGCCGGGATCGGACAGCAGATAACCGATGCGGTTATTCTGCTGCATGTTCATGAGCGCGATGAGAAATTCCAGCGCCGGCAGCATGTGGCGGGTGGGCATGTTGCGCATCATCAGCCCCACCACTTCCGCGTAATCGCGGGCGGACGGAATGACAAGCGGATTATCGGCGTCTTCAATGGCGCCCAGTTCAAAGCTCACGGTGCCCTTGGCGCCGACCTCGCGCAGCATGGTGGGCCACGGCGCGCCGGGAATGCCAAGGGGAATGCGTTTGTTTTTCTCGAAGTCCATGGGCGGTTCTCCTTATAACGTCATCTGCGAATAGGCTTTTTGAAAGGCGCGGCGGCGGTCGCGAAAGGGTTCGGCATCGGCTTCCGTGGTGGCCAGCATGCGTTCACGCAGCAGAACCAGCATGGCGCTGTGCACGTCTTCGGGGCGCTTGCACACCACAATTTTGCAACGGCCTTCGCCGTGTTTTTTGTGAATGACGCGCAGCGCCTGCTCCATCTGGGTGCCATGGCGTTCGTTCACGATCAGCACATCGAAGGTCGTGGTGTGGCTGTTTGTCAGCAGCATATCGATGGCCTGGATGGCTTGCGCCGGATCGCCGATATCGCCATCCGAGACGACGATCTGGTGCACCGCGCCGACCCGCGCGTTTTCCTTGATTTTGTAATCCGCGAGCATCTGCGTGTTGGCTACAACAGCGGGATACAGGCTGGTGCCCCAGCCGTTGCTCTCCAGAATGCCGGCAACCGCGCGGCCGATATGGGCGGGATCATCGCCGGGCTTGGTCACATAAATGGGCGGGTGATTGCCCCATAAAACCGTCCATACATTGATGTCGCCTTCCGGCTTTACGGCGCCTTTGGGCCTGCGGTCGCGCGGTTTTTTGGCGGCTTCGTTGATGATGCAGGCGCTTTGCATGCCGGCCTGAATGGGCGTGGCGCCGCCGCCCGGCCCCCAGAACATGCTGCCGGAACCATCAATGCAGATCATGATATCGATGCTGGCGGGGGTTTTGCGTTCTTCCTCGATGCGGAAGCGTTTGACGTCCTCTTCCGTGATTTTTTCGTTCGACGCCAATTTGACGGCCACCGCTTCGTGGCGGGCCATGTCGAACAGATCCATATCGCCGCCGTCGGGCTCGAGTTCATAACGCGGCATGACGCGCGTGGTGCGGGTGGACTGGCGTTCCTGAATTTGCACGAGCAGCTTGGCCGCCTGCCGGATCTGCGGCATGAATTCGGTCACGCAGGCCTCATAATCGCTCCAGTCGCCCATGCGCGGCGGGGTATCGCCATAGGTGGCGCCCGCCTGCGGCGAATTGCTTTTATGGCCTTTCTGGCCGGGCATCGGCGTGCCGGGCGCGGATTGCCTGGCCTGGGCGGCGACATCCAGCTGCTGCAATAAGGCTTCAAGGCTTTCGCCGTCGCCCGCCTGTCCGTCACCATCGCCGGGCGCGGCGGGGGGATTATTCTGTTCCGCCGCTTCCTGCGGCGTGCGCGGGGGAATGGGAATGGGCGGCTGCCTGCCGGCGTTTTCGACATTCAGATTGCCATCGTCTTCCTGCGCGGGCGGCGCATCGCCGCCAGCGCCGGCTTTATCTTTGGCATCTTCTTCTTTTTTATCGTCGCCCGGTTTCGCTTCGTCTGTTCTGCCATCGCGGGGCGGACCATCGCCAGGTTGCGCGGTGCCGTTGCCGGCTTCGCCATCTGCCGGCGTGCCCTGCCCGTCGCCATCGCCGCCGCTGGCCGCACCGCCGCCGGCACCCGGCATGCCCGGCATGGGCGGTTGCGGGAAAGGCGATGGCGGCGGGTTTTGAATATTTTCCTGCGTTTTTTTCAGCGCTTCATCGAGAAGCGGCTGGACGATGGGCGCGATATAACGCGTCCAGATATCGTCGATAATCAGGTTGCGCTTGTCGGCGTAATCGTTGGTCACCTGTTCCAGCCAGGCGGCGCCTTTCATGCGGTCGACGGTGCGGGGCTGCAGCTGTTCCAGGCCGGCCACGCCGCCGCAGAGTTCCATGAGTTCGGCAAAGGCCTGCGCGGGGTTTGGCGCGGGCTGGCCGGTCACGGATGGCAAGGCCGCGATCCAGTCGCGGCGCACGCCAATGCGCTGCCAGCCGGCATCGTCATCGGTGAACAGGCCGTTATTTTTATATAGCGACATGCGGATGGCGCGCTTGGCATTGGCGAATAACGCATCCACCGTCGGGTCGTGCGGCAGCGGGGTGGTGGCGGCGCGGGCCACGATCACTTCCACGTTATTCAGCGACGCGCCCATATCCTGCTGCAGCTTCGGCCCGGCATTGATGGAATAGCGGTTGACGGGGCTGTTTTCGGCTTCATCAAAAATGCGGAACAGCAAATCCCATTTCAGGCGCAGCATGGCGAGCTGGCCGTATTCGGCCGCGCTGATCGTGCCGTCCGTGCCTTTCTGGCTGAGTACCGCCATCTCATCGCGCGTAGCGACCATGAGCGGCGTGAAACTGCGGGTGAGCTTGCTGTGGCCGATTTCGTGGAAAAAAATACTGCGCGTATCTTTAAACCCGCCGATGAGGCTCATGAGAAAATCGATGTTGATGCTGTTTCCCACATGCTCGAAGTAAAACATGCTGCCCGGCAGGCCCCAGCGAAGCTTGGTGCCGGGGTTGAAGGCATCGCGCGCCACAAACATGGCGTGCTGGCGCATTTCGTGGCGCGCGTGATCGCATGTGGTGAGCTGCGCCCACAGGGGCCAGTCCTGCACCGGCGCGCCGCCAGCGAACGCATGCGTGAGATAAGCCGCCCACAGCAGCTGCATTTCCGGCGTGGCGATATCGGGCGCGCCGGCGATGCTTTTGTTTTTAAGGGCCAGAAGAATTTTCGCTTCTTCGGCGGTGGCGGCGGCAAGATCGCGCGCCGGCAGCGCCGCCTTGATCGCCGCCACCGCGGCATCGCGCGCCGCCAGATCGTATTTTTTTGTCAGCAGCCCTTCCGCCAGCGCCATGCGCGTGGCGGCAAGGGGTTCCGCTAAAATAGCGGCAAGGTCTTTGGCGGCAGCCGGCATTTAAAATGACCCGAAAACATCAATGCGTACTATGCCTTCATGACATCGCTTTTCCGGGCCGTTGGCGAATGGGGAATTTAATTTTCTGTGAGGGGCCTCACAGGGCAAATGATGTAACTAATAGCGGGTGTGACGCAGTTCACAGCGCGCGGGTCATTCGCCTAAAATAAGCCAATTGGCGGCGTTTAAAATTTCACCGCCGATATGCGCGTTATTGTAATGCAGGTGTTGATTCAGAACCGGCTGCAGCGCGGACGGGGCGCGGACGCGCGGGTTAAAGTGCTGCGCCAGCATGGCGGCGATATCCCGCGCGGCCCGGTTCAGATCCGCCAGATTATTTTGCGCCAGCGCCGAACTGTTATACTGGCTGATAACGACGCCGGCGGGCGCCGCGGCGGCGATGGCGTCCACCCATTCGCGGCACACGGCATTTTTAATGGCTTCCAGCCGCGGCGGTTCGGCGGCCAGCCGTTGCCAGCAGCGCTGCGAGACGGGATAGAAAACCTGGTCGTCTTCTGCCGTCCATTTGAATAATTCGGCGCGTTCCGCCGCGCTGGCGCCGGCGCTCAAAAGCATATCATCAAGCGGATGGTTGGCGAGCCAGAAAGCCTTGTGCGGCAGGGCTTTCTGCGCTTCCTGCAGGGTTTCTTCCAACGCCCGAATGCGGGCCTGCGGCACATGCCGGCGGTAATTTTCCAATGCCCGCGCCATCACCGGCGGGGCGGGTTCAACAATATAAACATCGCCGCAAAAATTCATGCGCCCAAGCGCCAGCGCGATCTTGGCCGATGCGCCCGGCGCAATTTCAACAACAGCGGCATCACGCGGCAGTGCGATAAACGGCAGCAGGCTTAACCAGACCTGCGCCATATATTCATCCCACGCGCGGTGGCTGGTTAAATACTCGGGCGGCAGCGGGGCGGTGCCGGGCGTTCCAAAAAGCGGCATGGCGTAATTGTAAGTTGTTATCGCGGCGCTGTTAAGTTATGATTTGGGTATGGCGCAGGATTTTATTATCCGTCTCTTAACCGATGCCGACGCCCCTCTGTGGCAGCCGCTCCGCCTTGCTGCACTCGATGAAAGCCCCCGCATGTTCGGCGCGGCGCTTGTGGATGAACAGGATATTCCGCCCGCCGCCATTCAAAAAAAGCTCGCGCAGGAGCGGCATTTCGGCGCGTTTGCCGGCGATGCGCTGATCGGCGCCATCGGCTACGATACCCCGCGTTTCGTGAAAATGGCCCATAAAGCGCATATTTACGCGGCCTATGTGCGGCCGGACTGGCGCCGCCGCGGCGTGATGGACGGGCTGCTGCGCGCCCTGCTGGCGGATGCCGATCGCCGCGGGCCGGTGCAGATCGCCAGCGTGGTGGTGGGCAACGATGCCATGCTTAAACTTTTAATCGCGCACGGCTTTACGGCGTATGGCACGGAACCGCGCGCGCTGAAGCAGGGCGATGACTATGATGATTTAATTCTGCTGCGCCGGGAAAAACCATGAGCGCAACCGACCTGTTCGCGATCCCCGATGCCGTGCAGCGATTGGGCGCCGACCTGTTTTTAAAGCGTCCCCTCTATAAAACCGCAAAGCCCTACACACCGATTTATATCAACGACGATTTATATGCGCGGTTTTTTGGGCCAGCCAAAAGCTGGGACGACCGGGCGGATACCCTGGCCGCCTGGGCCAGCGTGACGCTGGATGAAAGCGCGAAAGCCAACGGCCAGGCGGGCTGGGCATATATCGACCGTCAGGCCGACCCGATGGGTATTTCGCTGGGCGGTAATGAAGGGTCGGGCCGCGCCTATTATATGGGCGGCGCGTTCAACGTGAAGGGCGAGAAAACGCCGCTGGCAACATCGGAAACGCGCCGCCTGTCAGATGGCTATCTGGAAGCCGAGCGCGGCATCTGGGAGACGATGGCCGCCAATGCGCTGGCGGGCGAGTTGCACCCCGGCGGCGCGCGCGTGCTGGCCATTCTGGATATGGACGAAATGTGCCAGGTGGT
The DNA here is from genome assembly GCA_048498415.1 of Pseudomonadota bacterium. Classification (GTDB taxonomy): domain Bacteria; phylum Pseudomonadota; class Alphaproteobacteria; order UBA9219; family RGZA01; genus JBEHYA01. The sequence goes on along the minus strand of JBEHYA010000052.1, from coordinate 8,412 downwards.
GTGGCGCGAAAAGCCGACGCGCCGCGTAAAAATCATTCGCGTGGATGAAGGCGCGCTCGACCGCATCAGCCATGTTTTTTATAATCGCAGGCCGCTGGCGCTGCGTGAGGTGGCGGAGAATTTTGGGCGCATGGAAGGCGAAAAATTCATCGGCCGCGTCCTGCACGGCGCGTGGTCGGCAGGAAACGTCTCGCCCCATGGCCACCTGATCGACTTCGATACCGTATGCGCGGTGAAAGGCGGGAACCCGCAATTCAGCGCCACATGGAAATACCTGGCCAATTATTTTGGCTTCGAGGCGCAGGGCCAGCTGAAAATTCTGGCCGCGCTGGCCGCCGATAACGCAATAAATGCCGATGGTACAGGCTTTGCCGAGCTTCGCGCCCATTTCCAGACCAGCTATGACAATGCAGCCCTGGCCGGGTTCGTGGCCCGGATGGGCTTTGACGATAGCCGCGCCGTCGCCGCCGAATTTGAAAACGAAGCGCGCCACCTGTTCGCGCAGTTCACCGAACTGGCGCGGCTGATTTACCCGAACTTTGCCGGCCTGTCGGCGCGCGAAGGCGTGAGCCACCTGATCCATGTATTCGATCTGGCCGCGTTCATGCGCGCCTACCCGCTGCTGCGCGCGGCACATGAATTCACGCCGGCGCGCGCGGTGGAACTGGCGGGCCGCAACACCCTGCTGCAAAACCCGTTCGCGATGGTGCGCCCCGTTAATATGAATTACCAAACCGAAAAATATTATCAGGAAAACATCGCCGACGTGCTGGCACCCTATGTAATCCACGATGCCGCCGCGCTCGCCGCCGCCGAGGAAAAAATGGCGGCGTTTGCGCGCAGTTATCACGCGTTTTTTACACAGGCCGAACAGCGCGGCAAACCCAGCGCCCAACGCGCCTATATCCTCAATGAAGACAGGCTTTATCTCGCACCCGCCTTTACGCCCTCGTATATTTTGGCCAACGCCGTGGGGCGGCTGCCGCCGCGGCATATAAACACGCTGATCGCGCGCGCGATTGAAGCCAGCCGCCGCGCCGGCGATGCGGCGCGCGCCGATTTCCGTCTTTTCGACAAAGGCTGTTTTTACCGTGCGTTTGATTCGCCGGATACGGTGCGCGCCTGTTTTTATCTCGATGAAAAACCGCAAGGCTGTGACGTAGTTCACAGCAACGACTTCACGCTCGCGGTGAACGGTGAAAATATTCCCTGCACCGCGGCGGCGAAAAACGGCGGAATCGAAATCACATCCGCGCCGTTGCCGATTTCATTTTTACTTGCAGACCTGTCGCGCGAAGATTCACTTATGTCGAGCGACGTCGTTTTGTGCTATAAAGAAAAGACATTGCCGCTGGTCGATTTTTTAGATTTGTAAGTCCCGGGGATTTCGATGCCGGATAATTTTTCCATCGCCGATACGCTGCGCAAGCATATCTACACCCACCCCGCGCTGGGCGTGCAGGCGGATGTGGTGGACGACGTGCTGGCCGATGTGCTGGAGCGCCTGGGCCCGGCCCTTGAGCGCCGCCTGGATGACGCGCTGGCCGCCGAAAGCCGCACGGTCAAACCCGATACTAAACAAACGTTGCGCGATAATGTGGCGACCGCCATCGCCGACAAGCTGATTGGCAAGCTCATCGCCCCGCAGCTGAAAAAGCGCGGCGATGCGCGGGAAAACCTGGCGGCCGCACGCGATGCGCTGGCCGGCATGGATGAAGATACCCTCGATGCGCTGTCGAAAAACGAAATCGCCGCGGCGATCGCGACGCTGGGCAAAAAGCTGCTGCTGCCCGACCCCGATGCCGCGCCACCGAAACCCAAAGCGCCGCGCCCGCGCAAGCCCCGCGCGCCGGTATCGCCCGTTTCTTCCGGCGGCTGGGGCGGCAAGGGCCGCAGCTGGGGTTCGAAATTCTACGATCCCGGCCTGCCGCGCCCGCGTTTTGCGTGGGAAAGCGCGTTGCGCCAAATCGTTTTCAATTACCGTTATCCTAAACCATAATGGCCGCTATGACGTTCTGGGAAATTGCAGGAAATATCGTGACAGTGCCGGCGGTGTTTCTGGCTGCGCGCAACCATGTGCTCACCTGGCCCATCGGCATTCTGGGCTGCATGTTGTACGGCGTGATGTTCTACCAGACGCAGCTTTACGCCAATGTGACGCTACAGGTGTTTTTTATCGCAACCAGCCTGCAGGGCTGGTTTAACTGGCAGCATGTGAAGAAGCAGAAGGCCGCGCGCCCGATTACCCGCACTACGCGCCAGGAGCTTTTGCTGTATCTGCCGCTTGCGCTATTGGCCGCCGCGCTGTACGGCAGTTTTTTATATTATTCCACCAATGCCAGTTTTCCCTTTATCGATTCCGGCATTCTCATGCTCTCGGTCGCCGGGCAGTTGCTGCTGATGCAGCGCAAACTGGAATGCTGGTATTTCTGGATCGCGGTGGATGCGCTGGCCACGCCGCTTTATGCCGTGAAGGAACTCTATATCACCAGCGGCGTCTATGCCGCGTTTCTTATCAACGCCGTCTATGGCCTGTGGCTGTGGCGGCGCGAATATAAAAAGCAGGCGGGCCATGCGTAGGGGGTTTCTGCTCGGTAAATTCATGCCCCCGCATAAGGGCCATGTTTATATGTGCGAATTCGCGCAGCAGTACTGCGACGAACTTACCATTCTGGTTTCCACCCAGCCGAGCGAGCCGATGGACGGTTATTTGCGCGCCGCATGGATGAAGGCGCTATTTCCTAAAGCACGGATCGTGCATCTGCATGAACAGGTGCCGCAGGATCCATCGGAGCGCGCGGATTTCTGGGATGTGTGGCGCGCGATTTGCCGCAAGGCGCATCCGGAAAAAATCGATTATGTGTTTGCCTCGGAAGAATACGGGCGGCGCCTGGCCAGGGAACTGGATGCGGCCTTTGTGCCGGTGGATATCGGCCGCGCGGCGGTGCCGGTTTCCGCCACGAAAATCCGCGAAAACCCCGGCGCGTTCTGGGATTATATTCCCGCCGTCGTGCGCCCCCATTACACCAAAAAAATCTGCCTGTTCGGGCCGGAAAGCACGGGCAAGACCACACTGGCCAATCAACTTGCCGCGCACTACCGCACGGTATGCGTGCCAGAATATGGCCGCCTTTATACCGAGACGTTCGGGCTGGAATGTGAGCGCGAGGATTTAATCAATATCGCCCATGGCCATCGCGCCGCCACAGCCGCCCTGCTACCCGAAGCCCGGCGTTACCTTATTCTCGATACCGATGAACTGATGACCGCGCTGTGGGCGGAGATGCTGCTGGGCGAACGCCTGCCGGAACTCGATGCGTTCGATCATTATGCCGACCTGTATTTATTGTGCGATATCGACATTCCATGGGAAGACGACGGCAACCGGTATTTTCCGGATGATGCGCGGCGCAAGAAGTTTTTTGATTTGTGTAAGGATGAATTGGATAAACGGAAGTTGCCCTATGTGTGCCTTAGCGGCGCCGGGCGGCTGGAGCAGGCGGTTGCTGCGATTGATCAGCGTTTTAGATAGGCGCGCCGAACAGCGCGCCAATGCCGGCGGTGACCGCCATGGCAAACGCGCCCCAGAAGGTCACGCGGATCACAGGTTTTAGAACGCCCGCGCCGCCGATGCGGGCGCCCACATAGCCAAGCAATGCCAGACACAGCAGCGAGCCGGCACTCACCACCGCTACCAACCGGCCGGCTGGCGCAAGCAGCACCAGCAGAAGCGGCGCCGCGGCGCCCAGCGAAAACGCCGCGGCGGATGCCAGCGCCGCCTGAATGGGGCGGGCGGTCGTATGCTCGGAAATGCCCAGCTCGTCGCGCGCATGGGCGCCCAATGCGTCTTTGGCCATCAACTGCACGGCGACCTGCTGCGCGAGATCGGGTGCGACGCCGCGCGCCACATAAATCTGGGCAAGTTCTTCCTTTTCAAATTCGGGGTTCTTGCTTAATTCGCGGGTCTCGCGCGCCAGATCGGCTTTTTCAGTATCCGATTGCGAGCTGACCGAGACAAATTCGCCCGCCGCCATCGACATCGCACCGGCAACCAGCCCTGCCAGCCCGGTCAGTAAAATCGTTTGCTGCGGCGCCGCTGCAGCGGCAACGCCCAGAATGAGGCTGGCGGTTGAAATGATGCCGTCATTCGCGCCCAGCACTGCCGCGCGCAGCCAGCCGACACGTGAAACAAGATGGCCTTCGGTATGCGGATGTTTCATGATTTTATAGAAAAATGGTTGGGGGACCAGGATTGTGAAATCACGCTTTGGCATGATTTCATCTTCGGCTTTGCCTCAGACTTGCCCGGCTTCGCCGGGCGGCGCGCAAAACACGCCTGAACGTCGTGTTTTGTCGAACGAGGCTCAACCCTGAGAACCACAAACCAAACCTGAACCGCCAGAATGGCGGCTCGGGTTTGGTTGGGGGACTAGGATTCGAACCTAGGCTGACGGAGTCAGAGTCCGTAGTCCTACCGCTAGACGATCCCCCAAGCGTTGGTGGACTGTTATCGCGCATAATGCGGGGCGAAATCAACGATTAAATAGGCCCATAAATAAAGGACTTGTGCGGGTTTTCAGGCGCGGCGCGCCATTCTGTAGCCAAGTTCGGCTTTCATACTTATATGTAGGGAGCCACTCTCCATCGCACGCACATGAAAATTTTACGCGCCCTTCTCCTTTTACTTGTTCTGCTCGCCGTCCTTGTTGCTGGCGTGTTTTTCTTTGCGCCGTGGAAGGCGTGGGTGGGCACGCGGCTGAGCCAGATTTTAAGCGATCAGGGTTTTAAGGACGTGCGCATGGTGGTTGCCGATGTTGGCCCGACGCAGATGGATATCAACGATATCTCGGTCGGCGCCGACAATCCGCTGGTGCTTAAAAATTTACAGCTGGGCTATGCGCTGAATGATTTGATCAAAGGCCGGCTGCAGCATATCGACCTCAAGGGCCTGCACATCGCCGCGCAGCAGAAAGATGGCGGCTGGGTGATCACGGGGTTTGAGAAGAACAACGCGGGCGGCGCAGGCTTCAAGCTGCCGGTCACACAAGCCACGATGCAGGCGATGCCCCTCGATAGTTTAAAGCTGGCGGAAAGCCATTTACTGATCGATGCGCCGCAGCTGCATCTCGATGCGCCACTGGAAATCGACTGGCAGGCGAACCCCGCTAAAATTAATTATACCGCCGGCAACTGGCAGGCCAAAATCGGCGCCATCGGCATTGCCAGCGGCAAGGTGAGCCTGCAGGCCACCCTGGACGAAAAAGCGCAGAAATGGATTGGCACCTGGCAGATGGACAATGTGCAGATCAGTGATGCCGCCATGCCGCTGCCCCCACTCACGGGTAAAGGCACGCTGGAAGCCTTCGAGAGCCGCATCACCATGAAAGGCGAATTCAAAAGCGCGGATGGCAAAACCCGTGCGAGCTTCAAGGCCGATATATCGCCGAATGCGCCTGATAAAAACCAGCTGACATTAGTGAGCGCTGGCATGCCGTGGAATGGCGGCGATGTGTCGGTGGCAAGCGTGGATATTCCCCTGAATGGCAAACGCGATATTCGTTTGAATGTAAATGTGACAAAAGTTTCGGTGGATACGCTGTTACAAACGCTCACCGACAAACATGCCAGCGGCAGCGGCGCGGTCTCCGGCGTTATTCCGGTTACCTTGAAAGCGGGCGGCGGCTTGGAAATTGCCAAGGGCGCGCTGAACGCGGATGGCCCCGGCACCATCACCATGGCGCCCGAGACCATTCCCGGCGATAACGAGCAGGTGACGCTGGTGCGCGATATTCTCAAAAATTTACAATACAAAGTGCTGGGCGTGACCGCCGAGACCGGCCCCAATCACACGCTTTCCGTCGTGATGACACTGGAAGGCCATAATCCCGATGTTTATGAAGGCAAGCCCGTGAAATTGAACGTGCATTTGACGGGCGACGTGCTAAATTTCATTGAACAGGGCGTGATGTCGCTGATCGACCCCAAGGCCTTGCTCAAACAAATTCCAGACGGAAATCAGAAATGAACCGGAACGCCATTCTTCTGCTTGTTGCCCCCTTCCTTCTCATGGCCTGCACGCCCACCGTGCAGCTGGCCGCGCCGGAAAAGCCGATTGAGATCAATTTAAATGTGAAGGTGGAACAGCACGTGAAGGTTGAAATCCAGCAGGACGTGCGTAAATCCATCGCCAAGAACAAAGATATTTTCTAAGGAGCTATCCACATGAAAAAAACTCTCCTCGCCAGTCTCGTCCTCGCCGCTTCGCTTTTTGCCCTGCCCGCTTTTGCAGCTGACCTGCACAGCGCCCGTGCTGCCGGCCAGATTGGCGAAAAGAACGATGGCTATGTGGTATCGCGCGCGAGCAGCCCGGAAATCGATGCGCTGGTCAATGAAGTAAATGCCAAGCGCCAGGCGGAATATGCCCGCATTGGCGCCAGCAAGGGCCAGAGCGCCGATGTAACCGCCAAGCTGGCCGCGCCGGAAATTCAAAGCCGCCTTGAAGCCGGCGCCTGGTATCAGGATGCCAGCGGCAGCTGGAAACAGCACTAATCCACGCAACCCTATAGCCGAACTGATCAACCGCCTTGCCCGCTACCCTGCTTCTTAGCGTTCAAGACGCGCATATCGCTTTCGGCAAAAAGGTGCTGTTCGAGAACCTCTCGTTCAACATCACCGAGCGCGAACGCATTTGTCTGGTCGGCAAAAATGGCGCCGGCAAAACCACGCTGATGAATATTATCACCGGCGCGCGCGAGCTGGATTTAGGCGAGCGGTTTTTATTGCAGGGCACACGTATTGGGTATTTGCAGCAGGAAGTGGTGGCCAAGGCCGGCCAGACTGTAAAACAATATGTGTTCGAAGGGCTGGAAAACGCCGAAGACCGCGCCGCGCATGAATACAAGGTCGATACCGTCATCGCCCCGCTGGAACTTGACCCCGAAGCGGATATGGCCGCGCTGTCCGGCGGCCAGTTGCGCCGCGCGGCATTGGCGCGCGCACTGGTGGAAGAGCCGGAAATTCTGTTGCTGGATGAGCCCACCAACCATCTGGATCTGGACGTCATCGAATGGCTGGAAGATTTTATCAAAGGCTACCGCGGCGCGATTGTGTGCGTGAGCCACGACCGCGCGTTTTTATCGGCTATTTCCGATAAAGTGTTCTGGCTGGATCGCGGGCGCCTGCGCGTCTGCCCGCTGGGCTTCAAGCATTTTGAAGACTGGCAGGAAGCCGCGATTGAACAGGAAAAGCGCGAATTGCATAACCGCCAGAAAATTCTGGATCTGGAAGTGGATTGGGCGAGCCGCGGCGTGCCGGCGCGGCGCAAACGCAACATCCGCCGCCTTGAGAAAATGAAGGAAGAGCGGGAAAAATTAAAGCGCGATAAAAACGCGCTAAACCGCATGCTGGCGCGTATTGAATGGACGCCGGGAGAAGATGAACGGTCGTCGGAGATCGTGGCGGAGTTTTATAAGACCAGCAAATCCTATGGCGATAAAAAAATCCTCGATAAATTTTCGCTGCGCGTGATGCGGGGCGAGCGGATTGGCATTGTGGGCAAGAACGGCGCCGGCAAAACCACGTTTCTGCGCATGCTGATCGGCGAAGAAAAACCCGATATGGGCAGCGTGAAGCTGGCCAAGAACCTGACGATTTCGTATTTCGACCAGAAGCGCCGCGACCTCAACAATGAATTCTCATTGTGGCGCACGCTGTGCCCGAATGGCGGCGACCATGTGAATGTGATGGGCAAAAGCCGGCATGTGGTGGGGTATCTCAAGGATTTTCTGTTTGACCCGGCGGAGGCCACGCACCCCGTAGGCATTTTATCGGGCGGCCAGAAAAACCGCCTGATGCTGGCCAAAATCATGGCCAACCCGGGCAATTTTTTGATTTTGGATGAGCCCACCAACGATCTGGATATGGAAACGCTGGATATGCTGGAGGAAATGCTCACCACCTATACCGGCACGCTGTTCATCGTGAGCCACGACCGCGATTTTCTCGATCAGACGGTGAGCAAAATTCTGGCCTTCGACGGCGATGCGGTTGTGGATGCGTTTGTTGGCTACCAGGATTACCGCGAACAGCGCGATGCCAAGCGCGCGCCGGCTAAAAAGGCAGAAGCGCCGGCAAAAGTTGTGGCCGCGCCAGCGCCGGCGCCAGAAAAGCCGCAGAAGCTTTCCTATAAGCTACAATATGAATGGGAACAGTTGCCGGGGCGCATGGAAAAGCTGGAAAAAGAAATCGACGCGCTGCTGAACGAGCTCAGCGACCCCACTTTATATTCGCGCGACCCGGATTTATTCCACGCCTGCTCCAAGCGCCTTGAAAAAGCCAAGCAGGAACTGGCCGATGCCGAAACCCGCTGGCTGGAAATCGATGAAATGAAGATGGGGTTGGCTTAAGCCCTAC
>JBEHYA010000051.1:0-14243 GCA_048498415.1 Pseudomonadota bacterium | reverse complement strand
GATCCACGAGAAGCCATTAAACAAAGCTTTTGTCTTGTGGCCTGTCGTGGATGCCGGCCTTCGCCGGCATGACGCTTTTGTATGAGGACAGAATATGAGCAGTTTTGATTTAGTCGTGATTGGCGGCGGGCCCGGCGGGTATGTAGCGGCCATTCGCGCGGCGCAGCTGAAAATGAACGTGGCAGTGATTGAGCGCGAACACTTGGGCGGCATCTGCCTGAACTGGGGCTGCATTCCGACTAAGGCCCTCCTCCGCTCATCGGAAATTTTCTACACGATGAAGCATCTGGAACAGTATGGTCTTTCGGCCAAGGATCTGTCGTTCGATGCCACCAAGATCGTGCAGCGTTCGCGCGGTGTGGCGAGCCAGCTTTCTAATGGCGTGAAGCATCTCCTCAAGAAGAATAAAGTCACCGTGATTGATGGCCATGCCAAGCTGCTGGGCAAAGGCAAGATTGCCGTGGAAGGTGCCAATAAGCAGGAAGTCACCGCCAAAAATATCATCATCGCCACCGGTGCGCGGGCGCGCGCCATTCCCGGTATGGAACCGGATGGCAAGCTGGTGTGGACATATAAGGAAGCCATGGTGCCGCCCGCCATGCCGAAGTCGTTGCTGGTGGTTGGCAGCGGCGCGATTGGTATTGAGTTTGCCAGCTTCTACCGTTCGATGGGCGCGGAAGTCACGGTTGTGGAAGTGATGGATCGCGTGTTGCCGGTGGAGGATGAAGAAATCTCCGTCCTCGCCCGCAAAGCGTTTGAAAAGCAGGGCATGAAGATTATTACCGGCGCAACCGTGAAGGCGCTGGAGAAAGGCGCCAACAATGTCACGGCCACCATTGAAGCCGGCGGCAAGAGTGAAAAGCAAACCTATGACCGCGTGATCATGGCGATTGGTATTGTCGGCAATGTTGAGAATATCGGCCTTGAGAACACCAAGGTGAAGGTTGAAAAGACCCATATCGTGATCAACGAATGGTGCCAGACGGGCGAACCCGGCGTGTATGCCATTGGCGACGTGGCCGGTCCCCCGTGGCTTGCGCATAAAGCCAGCCATGAAGGCGTGGTATGCGTAGAAAAGATTGCGGGCGTGAAAGATGTTCACCCGTTGAAGGCCAACCATGTGCCCGGCTGTACCTATTGCCATCCGCAGGTGGCGAGCGTGGGGCTGACGGAAGCAAAGGCGAAGGCCACGGGCCGCGAGATCAGGGTGGGCAAGTTCCCCTTCATCGGCAACGGCAAGGCGATTGCGCTGGGCGAACCGGAAGGTTTGGTCAAAACCATTTTTGATGCCAAGACCGGCGAGCTTTTGGGCGCGCACATGATTGGCGCAGAAGTTACGGAAATGATTCAGGGTTATGTGGTGGCCATGAGCGGCGAACTGACGGAAGCCGAGCTGATGCACACCATTTTCCCGCATCCCACGATCAGCGAAGCCATGCACGAGGCGGTGCTGAGCGCATATGGGCGGGCGATACATTTTTAATGTGCGGTATGCCCCGTTGAAAAACGGGAACCATATACCCGCAGCCTGATTTCTGATGGATGGGCCCCGGCCTTCGCCGGGGCATACGATGTTGAATGTAATGCGGTTTTTCGTAACTTTTAACGGCATATGCCGTGTGATATAATTCAACTATGGACGATATCGCCCCACGCCCACGTCATCCGGAGAAGATCCACAAGCCGGATAACCCGATCCCACGCAAGCCGGAATGGATTCGCGTGAAGGCCCCCAATTCGCCCGAATATTTCGAGACGCGCGATTTAATGCGCTCGCTGAACCTTTCAACCGTGTGCGAAGAAGCTGCCTGCCCGAATATTGGCGAGTGCTGGAAGCAGAAGCACGCGACGTTCATGATTATGGGCGCTACCTGCACGCGTGCGTGCGCATTTTGCAATGTGGCGACTGGCAAGCCGCGCCCCCTGGATACCGCTGAACCTGAAAAAGTCGCCAAGGCCGTGGGCAAGCTGGGCCTGTCGCATGTGGTGATCACATCGGTCGACCGGGATGATTTGGAAGATGGCGGGGCGGATCATTTTGCACAAGTGATCGGCGCGTTGCGCCAGTCTTCACCCCAAACCACGATTGAAATTTTGACGCCGGACTTCATGAAGAAGGACGGCGCGGTGGATCATGTGGCACGCGCCAAACCGGATGTGTTCAACCATAATTTAGAAACCGTGCCGCGCCTCTACCCTACCATTCGCCCGGGCGCGCGATATTTCACGTCGCTCGCGCTTTTGAAACGCGTCAAGGAAGTCGACCCCACGATTTTCACCAAATCGGGCCTGATGGTGGGTTTGGGTGAAACGCGCGAAGAGATCAGCCAAGTGATGGATGATTTGCGCGCCGCCGACGTAGATTTTTTGACGATCGGCCAGTATTTGCAACCAACACCAAAGCACGCGAAGGTCGACCGGTTTGTGACGCCCGATGAATTTGAAAGCTACGCCACGCTGGCACGCGGCAAGGGCTTTTTAATGGTCTCGGCCAGCGCCCTCACCCGCTCCAGCTACCATGCCGGCGATGATTTCCAGAAACTGCGCGCCGCGCGGCTGGCTGCACTGAGCCGCTAATGCCGTCGCACACCGAAAAGAAAACCCTGCCCTATAGTGCCGCGCAATTGTTTGCGCTGGTGGCGGATGTTGAGAAATATCCCGAATTCCTGCCGTGGTGTCTTGATCTAAATATCACCGAACGCCGTGCGGATGGTTTTAGCGCGGATATGACGATTGGATATATGTTTTTTCGCGAAAGCTTCACATCGAACGTGAAATTGCAGCCGGATACGCGCATTGATGTGGCGTATGAACATGGGCCGTTTAAATACCTTCACAATGCGTGGAATTTTAAAGACGTGGCTGGCGGCTGTGAAATTGACTTCGCGATTGATTTCGAATTCAACCAGACGGGCCTCAGCGCGATGATCGAGCCGGTGTTTTTCGATGCCGTGCAGCGGATGGTGAGCGCGTTTGAGAGCCGCGCGGCGGTTATTTATTCCAAATAAGTATGCCCCGGCGAAAGCCGGGGCCCATGATAGAGCGGTCTGATTGCGGATAAATGGGCCCCGTTTTTCAACGGGGCATGCGGAATTAAAGCGCTTTCGCAATCCGATCAAACTTATGCAGCGTGGCCAGCAGGCCTTCCAGCTCATGCAGCTTTACCATGTTAGGGCCATCGGATGGCGCGTTGTCGGGGTCTTGATGCGTTTCAATGAACACAGCGGCAACGCCAACGGCCATGGCGGCGCGGGCGAGTACCGGCACGAATTCACGTTGGCCACCCGAGGTGGTGCCCTGCCCGCCCGGTTGCTGGACGGAATGCGTAGCATCGAAGACAACCGGATAGCCGGTCTCGGCGAGCACAGGCAACGCGCGGAAGTCGCTCACAAGCGTGTTATAGCCAAAACTCACACCCCGTTCGGTAAGCAGGATATTTTCGTTGCCGGTGGAGGCGATTTTGGCGGCGACGTTCTTCATATCCCATGGGGCAAGGAACTGGCCCTTCTTCACATTAATGGTTTTGCCGGTCTGGCCGGCAGCGAGCAATAGATCAGTCTGACGGCAGAGGAAGGCCGGGATTTGCAGCACATCCACGGCTTCGGCCAGTTCCGCGCATTGCTGCGGCTCGTGCACGTCGGTGAGCACGGGGATTCCGAATTCTTTGCGGATGGCCTTGAAAATTTCGAGGCTTTTTTCGAGGCCTAGCCCGCGCGCCGTTTTCACGCTGGTGCGGTTGGCTTTATCGAAAGATGTTTTGTAGATAAGACCGATATTCAGGCGGCCACAGATTTCCTTAAGCTTGCCCGCCATCATGAAGGCGTGGTCTTTGCTCTCCAGCTGGCAGGGGCCGGCGATGAGCGTGAATGGCAGGTCGTTGCCGAATTTAACGTTACCGACGGTGACATGTTTGGCTTTTGTCATAGTCTATCTCTATCAGATACCTCATCCCCGCGAAAGCGGGGATCCAGCTAAAGCCGCGTCCGCGGCGTAAACTAAATACATAATGGCCCCTTCCCCTGGATCCCCGCTTTCGCGGGGATGAGGTTTTGGGCTATTGCCGTACATCACCCACATCATCGCCATGGCCCTTCAGGCGCTGCGCGAGCGAGGCCTGCAGGAACGGGTCAAGATCGCCATCTAACACATCTTCGCTCTGGCTGGTTTCGACACCAGTGCGAAGGTCTTTGATCATTTGATAGGGATGCAGCACGTAGGAGCGGATCTGATGGCCCCAGCCGATATCGGTTTTGCTGGCTTCCAGATCGGCGGATGCGGCTTCGCGCTTGCGGAGTTCAAGTTCGTACAGCCGGGCTTTCAGCATTTCCATCGCCTTGGCACGGTTCTTGTGCTGGGAGCGTTCCTGCTGGCAGGCAACCACAATGCCGGTGGGGATATGCGTAAAACGCACGGCGCTATCGGTTTTATTCACGTGCTGACCGCCGGCGCCGGAGGCGCGGAAGGTATCCACCTTCAAATCTTTTTCCAGCACCACGACGTTGATGTTTTCATCGACGACGGGCGTCACGGAAACCGAGGCAAAGCTGGTATGGCGGCGCGCGTTGCTATCGAACGGGCTGATGCGCACCAGACGGTGCACGCCGCTTTCGGTTTTCAGCCAGCCATAGGCATTGGGGCCGGAGATTTCGATGGTGGCGGATTTAAGGCCCGCTTCTTCGCCGCGGGTTTCTTCAATGAGCGAGATTTTGTAGCCATGCTGTTCGGCCCAGCGGCTGTACATGCGGAATAAAATCGAGGTCCAGTCCTGCGCTTCGGTGCCGCCGGCGCCGGAGTTAATTTCTAAATAACAATCATTGTGGTCGGCTTCGCCGGAAAGCAGGCTTTCCAGCTCCATCTGGCCGGCTTTTTTGCGAAGCGCATAGATGGCGTTTTCGCTGCCCTCCAGCACGTCTTTATCGCCTTCGGCTTCGGCCATTTCGATGAGGCCGAGATTATCGTTAAGCTCGGCTTCTAACTTGCGCACGCCTTCCACGCCCTGATTTAACAGGGTGCGCTCTTTCATCAGCTTCTGCGCCTTCGCGGCGTCGTTCCATAGATTGGGGTCTTCGGAAAGGGAATTCAGTTCGGCAAGCCGTTCAACGGCGCGATCCCAGTCAAAGATGCCTCCTGAGAAGATCGAGCGACTTGTTGATCTCCTCCTTGGCGGTGAGAATTTCAGCTTTCATGTTAGCTGGCCTTTTTCTTGAGTTTTTTGGCGTCTTCTTCGGCTAAAAATTTCTCAAGCCAGTGAATGGTATAATCGCCGTTGATAAAATCGGGCTGCGCGATGATGCGCTGGTGCAACGGCAGCAGCGTGTCGACGCCGCCCACCACATATTCGCTGAGCGCGCGTTTTAGGCGTAGCAGGCATTCGTTGCGGTTTTTGCCGTAGACGACGAGCTTGGCGATGAGTGAGTCGTAATTGGGCGGGATTTTGTAGCCGTCGTAGATGGCGCTATCCACGCGAACACCCAAACCACCCGGCACGTGATAGTTTTTGATCTGGCCGGGCGACGGAATAAACGTATCCGGGTTTTCGGCGTTGATGCGGCACTGAATGCTGTGGCCGGCAAAGTGAATGTCTTCCTGCGTGTAACCCAGCGGCGCGCCGGTGGCGACGCGGATTTGTTCGCGCACTAAATCCACGCCGGTGATCATTTCCGTGATGGTGTGTTCGACCTGCAGGCGGGTGTTCATTTCAATGAAGAAGAACTCGCCGTCCTGATACAGGAATTCCATGGTGCCAAGGCCGCGGTAGCCAATGGCGCCAGCGGTTTTGGCAGCGAGATTGCCGATATATTCGCGTTCTTTGGCGTTCAATGCTGGCGACAGCGCTTCTTCGATCACCTTCTGGTGGCGGCGCTGAATGGAGCAATCGCGTTCGCCGAAATGCACGCAGTGGCCGTGATGGTCGCCGAGCACCTGAATTTCAATGTGGCGCGGACGCTCGAGGTATTTTTCCATATAGACTTCGTCATTGCCGAACGCGGCTTTGGCTTCGCCGCGGGCAAGCGTATAGGCTTCCTCGATATCTTTTTCGCTACGCGCGACCTTCATGCCTTTGCCGCCGCCGCCAGCAGCCGCTTTGATGAGCACGGGGTAGCCGGCTTTTTTGGCGATTGCTTTGGCTTCTTCCAGTGTTGGCACGGCGCCGGCGGAACCCGGCACGGTGGGAAGGCCCTGCTCCATCACCGTTTTTTTGGCGGTGACTTTATCGCCCATGATGCGGATATGTTCGGGCGTGGGGCCGATGAATTTAAAGCCGTGTTCTTCCACAAGCTCGCAGAACCGCGCGTTTTCCGACATGAAACCGATGCCGGGGTGAATGGCATCGGCATGCGTGATGGCGGCGGCCTCTAGAATCGCCGGGATATTCAGATAGGAATCCTTGGAAGGCGCCGGGCCAATGCACACGCTTTCATCGGCTAGGCGCACGTGCATGGCATCGGAATCCACGGTGGAATGGACGGCCACGGTTTGAATGCCCATTTCCTTGCACGCACGCAAAATGCGCAGCGCAATTTCTCCACGGTTGGCGATGAGGATTTTTTCAAACATTCTTAATCAGCTTTATTCAATGACAACCAGCGGCTGGCCGAATTCGATGGGCTGGGCGTCGGAGACCAAAATCTGGCTCACGGTGCCGCCTTTGGTGGCCTTGATGGGGTTCATGACCTTCATGGCCTCGATGATGAGCAGCGTATCGCCCACCTTCACCTTGCTGCCAACGCTGGTAAACGGCTTGGCGCCGGGGCCCGGTGACAGATAAACGGTGCCGACCATCGGCGACGTCATGGCATCGGTTGGCGCGGCGGCAGCCGCCGGGGCTGCTGCGGGTGCTGCAGCGGGGGCAGCGGCCACGGGGGCGGCCATAACGGGCGCAGCCGCATGGGCGACCACGCGGGTTAAACGGATGCGTTTTTCGCCTTCCGCGAATTCAAGTTCAGCGAGACCCGTTTCGTTGATGAGGGTCGCTAATTTCCGCACGAGGTCGCTATCGACATCAAATTTGTTCGTAGGCATGGTGTTTGACGGTGGTTCCTTAGCCATTTTCAGTGGTTATTTGTTGTTGATGTGACTAGCAAGGGCTTCGAGCGCCAGCGTATAGCCGACCGGCCCGAAGCCGCAGATTACACCCGTAGCCGCCTGCGATATATACGAATGCTGCCGGAAGGATTCGCGGGTGTAGATATTAGATAGATGCACTTCAATGACCGGCAAGCCGCAGGCCAACAAGGCATCGAGAACGGCCACAGACGTGTGGCTGAAGGCGCCGGCGTTAATGATTATGCCGGCTACTTTGCCCTTGGCCTGCTGGATCCAGTCCACCAGTTCGCCTTCGTGGTTGGACTGGCGGAAATCGATTGTTAAGCCCAGCTCGGCCGCCACTTCCTGGCATTCGCCTTCAATGGCATCGAGGGTGGCGTGGCCGTAGATTTCCGGCTGGCGGGTGCCCAGCAGGTTCAAATTCGGCCCATTCAGGATCAACGCGGTTGGCTTTAAAGCCATGAAGTAAAACCCTTTTTTGAATTGGGGCGGAGTTTAGGGGGGTTTGGGGGTTTGGTCAAACCTTTGAAAACCTGCCAAAAGCGGGGATTCATGGGGGTTTATGGCCAATTGTTAATGTGCGAACAGGCTGACGGCGATTTCGACGGGCTTGCCCACATACTGGTCGCTGACCCATTCGCCGGTGCCGACCGTGTAATCGGTGCGGTCGATAACCAGTTTGCCTTCGGCGCGGGTGCCGTCGGCTTCACTCCGCACCGTGAAGGGCAGCTGCACGTTTTTGGTGACCAGTTTGATTTTCAGCTGGCCGTCGATGACATAATTGCTGGGGCCGACTTTGGAAATTTTGGTGCTGGTAAATTCGGCGAAGTTGTAATTTTTGCTGTCGAACCAGTCGGCGCCCGGCAGCGCGGCGTCTTTTTGCGCGTCGCCGGTTTTAGCGGTGCGCATATCGATCTGCACATTCACGCTGCCGGTCTCGGGATGCTCCAGATCCAGATCAACGCGCGCGATGTAGGACGAAAATTCACCCGTGAAGCGCTGCCCGGTTTGGGTGCCGGCGAAGGTGAGTTTGCTGTTCGGGTAATCAATCGCCCATGGCTTGGCATGCGCGGGGGCGCCAAAAAGGAAAGCCAGTGCGACCGCGAGCAGAAGCCGTTTCATGGCTTTTCCAGCCGTATCCATTTAAGCAGGCCTTCAGCCCAGCGCGGCGTCATGCGGAGCAAAATCTGATCGCGCAGAATAAAGTGGTGACGCATGGCGGCGCCGGCATGAAGCACAACCAGACCCAACATGGCATAGGCCAGCACGGCGTGGGTATCGCCAATATTTTCATGTACCTGCTTAAGCGCGGCGGGATCCAGGCCTTTGAAATTCGGCAGATCCGGCCAGAGTACCACGCCATAGAGCACGGTCGGCACGTGCATGGCCGAAGACGACACCAGCGCCCAGCCCGTGAACGGCACCATGAACATGAGAACATACAAAAGGAAATACGTGGTCGCGGCCACTGCCCTCTCCCACTTCTTCACATAGGTGGGGATCGCCGGCGGCTTGAAGGCGAGACGCCAGACGATACGCAGCACCGTGAGAAGCAGCACGGTGATGCCGAAGGATTTATGCAGCTGGAACATCTGGAATTTCAGCTGGCCTTCCATATCGTCAAGGAATATGCCAACCGCCAGATTGGCCAGAATAAGCGCGGCGATGACCCAGTGAAGGATCATCGCGATGCTGTTATAGCGGCGAAGTTCTTCGGTCATGGCCTACTTCGTAAAGCTGGGGACGGATGGCGCAGTGGGCGGCATGGGCGCCTTCACGACGGGCGCTGCCGGTACCGGCGCCGGAGCCACTGTGGGGGCTACGGACGCCGTGGCGGTTGTGCCGGTTTTATCGGTGGCGGGCTTGCTGGGCGGCGGTTCGTTGCCGGCGCTGGTTGTGGTGGCCGGGCCGGTATAAGGGAATTCGCCTTCAATGATCAGCTGCACGTCATCGCCGACCATGGGCACATATTTGCTCACCCCGAAGCCGGAGCGTGAAATGGTGGCGGTGGCGCCAAAGCCAAGCGTGGGCTTTTTGGTCATGGGGTTCTGGCCAAGACCATGCAGCGTCACTTCAAACGTAATGGGCTTGGTGACGCCGTGGAAACTTAAATCACCCGTCATGGTGCCCTGCGTAGGGCTGTTCTGGACGAGGCGCGTGGATTTGAAGGTGGCCTTGGGGAACTTGCCGCTATCAAGGAACATATCGCTGCGCAGTTCTTCTTCCAGCTTGGTGTTGTGGGTATCGACGCTTGCCATATCAATACTGGCTTCGACGATGGATTTATCGACATGCGCGGGATCGAAATGGATGGTCGCATCCAGCGTATTGAAGCGGCCGGTATAAAGCGACGTGCCCATATGCAAAATTTTAAAGGTCAGGCTGGCGTGGCTTTGATCAAGTCTATAGATGCCGGCCGGTGCCTTGCTGAGATCGGTGGTGGGCGGCGTGAATTCCTGCGCGTAAGCGGGTGCGGCTAGGGTAATCAGAACAGCAAGGCCAAGCAGGAAGTGACGCATCAGAGTCTCCTGAAAAGATGAGTATTGGATTATTTCTCCTTGCCCAGCTTTCGCGCAAGCGGGAATCCGCCGCGATGACGGAGAAAGGGGTCCCCGCTTGCGCGGGGATAAGGCAAATTGATTATAATTAAGGCGTCGGGGCCGGCGCTGCGGGGGCTGCGGCTTTATCGCCGCCACGCACTTCAGCGATCTTGCTCTTGAATTCAGCAAGATCGATGGCACCCGGAACGACTTTATCGCCGATGAAGAAGGTTGGCGTGCCATGGGCGCCGACATCCATGCCCAGCGTCTGGTCGTCTTCCAGATGCTTGGCGATTTCGGGACTATCCATGTCTTTCTTCAGCTGGTCTTTATTCAGGCCAAGCTTGCCGGCGATATCCATGATGCCGGCCTGGTCGAAGCCGCCCTTATGTTCCATGAGGGCGTTGTGGAATTCGTAGTATTTGCCCTGTTTGTTGGCAGCTAAAGCCGCCTTGGCCGCGACGCGCGAGGAATCCGCCAGAATGGGGTATTCCTTGAAGATGACCTTCACGTTCTTGTCGTCATTCAGCAATTGTTTGAGAACGGGCGAGACTTTCTTGCAGTAGCCGCAATTGTAATCGAAGAATTCAACGATGGTGACGTCGCCCTTCGGGTTGCCGGCGATGGGATCGGTGGGATCGTTGTAAATTTTATCTTTGTTCTTGGTGATGCCTTCCGTGGTTTTCTTTTCCTGGTCGGCGGCATCGCGCTTGGATTGTTCTTCTGCCGCCTTCATGACGATGGACGGGTCTTTTTTGGTGAGCAGATCGCGCACGATGTCTTCAATTTGCGCCTTCTGGGCATCGGTGAAGCCGGCGGCCGCGGCGGGCGGCACGGGATCGGCTGCGAAGGCCGGTGAGCCAAGCAATGTAGCTAAAGCAAGGGCCGGTAGAGCGTGACGCAGCATGGGAACTCCCGTTCAGGTTGGCGTTAGACCAGATAAAATGGATATAAGGCCGCGCGTTTGCCAGCCCCAAACCACACAAAAATCAGTTCAACATAAACACCACAGGGCGGTTAAATAATGCTTAACCGTCGCTGTCTTCATCGTCGTCCTTGACCTGCTTAATATCAAGGGCGCGTATGGCATAAGGCGAGCCTTTTGGCAGCAATTTTATGGCACGATCTGCCAATTTGCGGGCCTGGCTACGGTCGCCACGGGTCTGGGCCTCTTCGGCGAGGCAGTAATCGACCATGCCTTCATTGCTCTTGCGGCCCCAGGCGGTGGCTAAAAGGCGCCATGTATCAGGCTCTTTGGCCTCGGTCTTAAGAGAACGGTTGAGCTGGTCGATGGCGGCATCGAGATATGCTGCATTCTGGGTTTCCAGCAGCGCGTGCCCGTATGCAGCCTGCAACAGGCCGGTATCGGGCAGTAATTCGTTGGCGCGTTTATAGGCAATTGCCGCATCGGTCACCTGCCCGTTTTCGAACAGTACCTGGCCCTTCAGTTCATAGAAGAACGGGTTGTTGGGTTCAGTGGCAATCAGGCCGTTCAGCGCCGTGATGGCTTTATCCACATCACCCTTGCGGTAGTATGCAATGGCGCGGGCATAGCGGGCGGAAACGCGCGGGTCTTTTTCACCGTATCGAAGTAAGGCGGCATCGGGCTGCAGGAAACCGAGGAGTTTGGCTTTGATGCGCTCGTGCATTTCATAATATTCGGGCGGCATCTTTGCGTCGCGATACGGCGAGTTATCGACGAAGTTGCGCACCGTATCGATACGGTCGCGGGTTAACGGGTGGGTACGGGAATATTCAGCATCCGCATTCGTGGTGACGCCTTCCTGATCTTTCAGCTTTTGTAAAAAATCAGCGAGGCCACGGGAGGTGAAGTGGCTGGCCTCGAGAAAGCGCATGCCGGCGGCGTCCGCGGCGGCTTCCTGCGAACGGGTAAACGCTAAAGCAGAACGTTGGGCGATGTGCTGGCCGCCGGTAATCACGGCGGCGCCCGCCTGCGGGTTACCGCTGAGGACGGCAGCGGCGGTACCCACCACCATGCTGAGAATGGCCTCCATGGAAGCGTTTTTCATGACGCCCGTGCCCTGCACCAGATGGCCGCCGGCAATGTGGCCGGTTTCGTGGGCGGTCACGCCCACCAGTTGTTCGGGATTGTCGGTTGCCTGAATGAGGGTGGTATAAAGGAAAATATTCATGCCGCCGGCAACGAACGCGTTCATGACGCTATCCTGCACGATGACGAATTTGATGGAGGATGGATTGAGCCCGGCGTTGCGGAAGATAGGCTCCAGCATCACGTGCAGGTCGCGTTCGATTTCGACGTCACGGATGACGTGAAAAGACGGCGCGGCGTGCGATGATTTGGTCGGCGTAAAAAAGGTGATGGCGCCTGCAAGTACAGCGATGGCGACAAGGCTCAGCGATAGGCGCCACGATGATGTGATGAAACGCATGCCCCGATTAAACATCAGAAGCCTGCCTGTATATAAGGCACGAACAAGGCATTTTCTGGCTTTTACGTGAAAAGCGCAGGATCAGGCCCCCGTCAAGCGCTGCCACCAGCCGGATTTCTTCTTTTCCTGCGGCACATCGAGACCCTGATTGAGCAGGGACTGCGAGGCCGACGGCGTTTTTTCATCGCGCGGCGTGGTATCGAGATCCAGCACATTGGCGGGCATGCTTTGCTGCGGGGCGTAATTGCCGCGGTTATCTTCCGGCGCGCCCTGGGCGGCGTAGCCGCCCTGCTGATTATTACGTTCTGGACGATCGCCACGTTCACCGCGTTCGCCGCGATGACGGTCACGGCCGCCACGGCCGCCACGGTGGCGACGACGCCCGCCGCGTTCACGGTCACCACCACGATCACTGCGGGGACCACGGCCTTCGCCGCCTTCCCGGGGTTCGCTGCGGTAATCGGCGCGGTTGCCGTCTACTTCTTCAATGTTGCCAGCATTAGGTTCTTCACCGAAAACGGCGGGCGCCATTTCGTTGCCGGGCTCGCGCGGGGCGTTGTTATCCTGTTCAAAACCTTCGCGGCGCGGGCCACCCTGCCCGCCACGGCGGCGGCCGCCACGACGGCCACGGCGACGACGGCCACGGCCTTCGCCACGCGGGCCATTATCATAACCAGCACCAAAGGATTCATCGCTGCCGGCGTTCTCGTTGCCCGCCTGAATCATGCCTTCTTCGGCCATGAATTCGGCTTCTTCGGGCGATAGCGGCAGGCCGGCATCGGGATCGGATTCAATGTAGGCCGAGGCATCGCCCATGTTCATGGGCAGTTGTTCATCAGCGCGCTTGGTACGCATGCGTTCGATCGGGAAATCGGGCGGGATCACATCTTCGCGGATCTTGATCTTCACGGTCATGCCATACCGGCGTTCGATGCCGGCGAGAAGATCGCGCTTGTTGTTCATTATATAGTGAGCCGCTGCCGTTGGCAGCGCGAGGGAGATTTCAGCGGCATTCTGGCGAATGCCCTCTTCTTCCACGGCATGGAGAGCCAGCACGGCGGTGGCTTCCACCAGACGCGTGTAGCCGGTCCCCTGGCAATGCGGGCATTTCTCGAAATTCAGCTCGAGGAGACTTGGACGCAGGCGCTGGCGCGAGAGTTCGAGCAGGCCGAAATGCGAAATACGGCCGATTTGCAGGCGCGCGCGGTCATGGCGCATCGCATCCTTGATGCGGCGTTCCACGGCGGCGTTGTTGCGGCCATCTTCCATATCGATGAAGTCGATGACGATGAGGCCGGCAAGATCGCGCAGGCGTAACTGACGGGCGATTTCTTCCGCGGCTTCTAAATTTGTGCGCAGCGCCGTCTCTTCAATATTGCGTTCACGCGTGGCACGGCCTGAGTTGACGTCGATGGCGACCAAGGCTTCCGTCTGGTTGATGACGATGTAACCACCCGAGCGAAGCTGGACGACCGGCGAGTGCAACCCGTTAATCTGGTTTTCTACCTGATAGCGGAAGAATAAGGGAATGACGGGATCGCGGTAATGCTGGACGCGGCGCGCATGCGTTGGCATGAGCATGCGCATGAATTCCTTGGCGCGCGTGTAGCCTTCATCGCCTTCGACCAGAATATTTTCAAGGTCGGGTGTATACAAATCGCGCATCGCGCGTTTGATGAGGTTCGCTTCTTCGTAAATGACGCTTGGCGCAATGGATTTCAGCGTGTTTTCGCGGATGCTGTCCCAGAGGCGCAGTAAATATTCCAGATCGCGTTTGACTTCGACCTTGCTGCGTTCCATGCCGGCGGTGCGGAGAATGCACGCCATGCCGTCGGGAATTTCCAGCTGATCGAGCAAGTCCTTCATGCGGCGGCGGTCTTGCATGGAGGTGATCTTGCGGGAGATGCCGCCGCCCTTGTCGGTATTGGGCATCAGCACGCAGTAACGGCCGGCGAGCGAGAGATAGGTGGTGAGCGCCGCGCCTTTGTTGCCGCGTTCTTCCTTGACCACCTGCACCAGCATGATCTGGCCGCGCTTGATGACTTCCTGAATCTTGTAGCGGCGGATGAAACGGCGGCGGCGCTGTTCGCGCTGGCTTTCCACCACTTCGTCACCGCCCACGCTTTCAACCGGCGTCTCGGATTCAACCGCTTCGCCTTCAACGGCTTCCAAGGGTTCGGCGCCTTCGGCCATATCGACTTCCGGGCCTTAGTAGACTTCCGGTAGTTCCGCTAAAGCGCCTTCC
>JBEHYA010000050.1:0-14341 GCA_048498415.1 Pseudomonadota bacterium | reverse complement strand
ATGGGCCCCGTTTTTCAACGGGGCATACTAGTTTGGCAGCTTCACCCCGGCTTTACCGGCGGCATCCTGCATGAATTGCCAGGCGACGCGGCCGGAACGGCCGCCGCGGGTCATCGCCCATTCTAAAGCGGGCTGGTGCAGGGTGGCAGGTTTCATTTTCAGCCATGTGGCATAGCCATCGATCATCGCCAGATAAGTTTCCTGATCAACCGGATGAAAACCAAGCCACAGGCCGAAGCGATCGGAGAGGGAGACTTTTTCTTCCACCGCTTCACCTGGGTGAATGGCGGTCGATTTTTCATTCTCGATCATCTCGCGCGGCATCAGGTGGCGGCGGTTGGACGTCGCATAGAAAATCACGTTCGAAGGCCGGCCCTCAAGCCCGCCTTCCAGCACGGCTTTCAGTGATTTGTAATGGCTTTCTTCGGTGCCGAACGACAGATCGTCGCAGAACAGAATGAAGCGCTGTGATTGGTCTTTTAAATAGCGCAGCAGCAGGGGCAGGGTGGGAATATCTTCGCGGTTGATTTCAACCAGCGCCAGATTTTTGAACTCTTTCTGCACCGTTTGATGAATAGCCTTGATGAGCGAGCTTTTGCCCGTGCCGCGTGCGCCCCATAGCAGCGCATTATTGGCGGGCAGGCCTTTCGCGAATTGCTGCGTGTTGGCGAGCAGCGTATCGCGCTGCTGCTCAACGCCTTTCAGCAAATCAAGTTCAACGCGCGAGACATGCTTCACAGGCGTTAAATCTTTTTGCTCCGCCGACCATACGAAGGCATTGCCTTCTAAAGCATGGCGCCGTGCTTCAGGCGGATTGATACGTTCTAAAGCTTCGGCAATGCGCGAGAGAACCGGCAGAAGGTCATTCATTGACGGCCTTCTTTTGCGGCTGCGGCGCTTGCATGAATTCCGGCACCAGCGTGGCGATGCCGGCTTTCAGCGCGTTTTCCTGCGCTTCGGCATCGCGGGCCATATCGGTGAGCTGCGTGATCGCCGCGCGCACTTCGCCCAGCGGCTTAGGCGGGGCAGCGGCGAGCAGCACACCATCGGCGCCGAGTGGGCTGAGCTGTTCGCTTTCGCTGAACAGTTCTTCATACAGTTTTTCGCCGGGGCGAAGACCCGTATAGGCGATTTTGATATCGGTATCGGGTTTTAGACCCGCGAGACGGATCATTTGCCGCGCAAGATCGGCGATCTTGATGGGCTTGCCCATATCAAGAACCATGATGCGGCCAAACGCAGCTTCGCGGCTCTTGGCGTGGGCGGAAGCTTGCAGCACAAGTTCCACCGCTTCGCGCACGGTCATGAAATAGCGGGTGATATCGGGGTGCGTGACCGTGAGCGGGCCGCCTTTGGCCAATTGTTCCTGGAAGCGCGGCACTACCGAGCCCGTGGAGCCCAGCACATTGCCGAACCGCACCGTGAGAAAGCGCGTTGCCACCTGCTTTTCGTGATCAAGCGCCTGGCAATAAGTTTCCGCCACGCGCTTGCTCGCGCCCATCACGCTGGTGGGGTTCACGGCTTTATCGGTGGAAATCAGTACCATGATATCGGCTTTGGTCGCCGCTGCGGCATCTGCCACGTTATAGGTGCCAAGCACGTTGGTGAGCACGGTCTCCCGCACGTTCTGTTCGGCGATCGGCACGTGCTTCAAGGCGGCGGCGTGGAAAATCAAATTCGGTTTATAGGTATCGAAAATATCGCGAATGCGGGCGGTATCGCGGACATCGGCGATGAGGGCGACTAAATTCAGGCCGGGGTTCTTTTCGCGCACGGCCATTTCAATCGTATAAAGATTGAACTCGCCGTTATCGAGAACAATAAGCTGGCTGGGTTTGAGCGCCGCAATTTGTTGCGAGAGTTCCGAGCCAATCGTGCCGCCGGCACCCGTCACGATCACACGCTTGCCCTGCACCAGGCCTTCAATGGCCTGCTGATCCAGCACGGTTTCCGGTCGGCCCAACAGATCTTCCAGTGCCACGGGGCGGAGATCCGCTTTGGAGCTCAGGCCATCGCGCAGTTCCGTCTGCGCAGGCAGGCGGGAGAGGCTGAGGCCCAGCTTTTCCGCTTCCGTGGAGAACACTTCAAAATTCGCCATGCGGCCGGCCGATTTAGTAAGCACAATACGGGTGGGCTGGCGGTTATGCAGCTTCAGTTCCGCGAACACGGAAGGCAGCTGGTTTAAATTCCCCATCACCGCGACATTGTGAATTTCGCGGCCCACGCGGCTGCCTTTATCATCCAGCACGCCCACCACTTCATAGGGGCTGTCTAAATTCGTTTGCGTGGCGCGGATGAACATTTCCGCTTCATCGCCGGCACCCGCCAACAACACGCGCGTGCGGGTCTGCTTGTTAGCCGCCCAGAAATTCATCAACCGGCCTTCGCGCAGCAACCGCACGAACAGGCGGGAACCGCCCATCACACACAGCAGCACAAACCACATAATACCGGGCAGGGAACGCGGCAGGCCCTCTAATCGCGTAAACAAAAAGCTGACCGGCACGAAGGCAAGCACGGCGAATGTTACAGCGCGCAGAATAACGGCGAGGTCGCGCACCGAGACATACCGCCACACGCCGCGATACACACCCGTGAGCGCGAAAACGAACACGCAGGTGAGCGCGAAGATTTCCATCTGCTGCGTCCACACCGCGACGGGAATGTGCGTAAATCCGTCGCCGAGGCGCAGATACATGCTGATGATGAACGCGACGGCGGAGGCCGCGAGATCATGCGCAAAGGAATAGATAATATGCCGAAAACGGTTCACGCGTTTACGCCCTGTTAGCAAGGCGGTTTAAATACCACAGCAGGCCCGCCACAAGCAAAGCCCCTGCAAGACCGGGGATAAACCCATGCCCAAGGCTAACAATTGATATGCCGAACAGGGCAATATTGGCCAGCATAATAAGGGCTACCACGCGTTTCGGCCCCACTTTCAGCGCCGCGCGCTGGTAAAAATGGGTGCGGTGCGCTTCCCAGAATTTGAAGCCATACAGCATGCGGTAACCCAGCGTCAGGCTGGCATCCGCCACATAGTAAAGTGGCAGGATGAGCGCGGCGGGCAGATAGCCGCTGGCCCCCAGCTTGATGAGAATATAGCCCATCAGAAAACCCAGCGGCACGCTGCCGACATCGCCCAAAAATAATTTAGCCGGATTCCAGTTCCAGAACAGAAAGCCCATCAGGCCGCCAACCAGCAGCAGGGCAAGGTAAATCTCGGGCCGCAGGGGCAACGCGGTGAGCAGCGCAATCACGGCAAAGCCAAAGCAGATATGCACGCTTTCCACGCCGGTGATGCCATCAATCCCATCCATGAAGTTGGTGAGATTGATGAACCACAGCCAGCAGAAGGCGGCAATGATGCGATCCAGCCACAAAGGCAGCGTGCCGCCAAACACCAGTTGACCCGTTGGCAGGAAGGCAAGCGTGAGCACAACCGCGATCACCTGCGCGCCGAAGCGGATGCGCGCGGGCAGGGCCTTGCGGTCATCCATCCACGAGACAACCGCAAGCAAAGCAAAACCAATTAAGGCAGGCGCCTGTGGCAAAAACGTGCCGCCGATGATTAAAACGCCGATCCATGCGGGGATGACAGCAAGCCACAGCGCAATGCCGCCGCCGCGCGGCACCGGCACGGCGTGCATGCTGCGATCATTAGGAATATCGAGCGTATTTGTTTTAAGCAGCACGCGGCGCACCAGCCAGCACAGCAGGGCCACGGCAATTATGGCATAGAGCGGCAGGAAGAATTCAAACGACGGCATGGCGCTAAAACCTCTTGGCGAATATGCCACGGCGCGGGTAGTCTTCAAAGCCCTTCTTATATATAAATCAATGTCTTTAGACCTTTCCCCGAATGTCAGCGTTGTTGTGGTCTCGTTCCACACAGGGGACGTTTTATTCCGCATGCTGGACAGCGTTTTGCGCCAGCCTGAGGTCAAGGAAATCATCCTCGTCAATAACGGCAACCCGCCCAACGTGTTTCAGCGCCTTCTCGATATGGAAGGCAAGGAGCGTCTGCGCATGGTCACCGGGCAGGGCAATATCGGGTTTGCATCGGGCGTGAATCTGGGTGCGCGGCAGGCAACCGGCGAGTATCTGTTCATTTTAAATCCCGATTGCGAATTACCGGCTGGTGCCGTGCAGGTGTTTTTGGAAAACGCGGCGGCATTTCTGCGCCCCGCCTTGTTTGGTTGCCGGCTACTGGATAGTGAAGGCCGTGAACAAAGCGGCAGCCGGCGCGACGTTTTAACGCCGCTTAACGCGTTATCGGAAGTATTCGGCCTTTATAAATACTTCCCCAACGATAAGCGCCTGGCCCGGTTTAATTACCATAACGACCCGCTGCCGGCGCGCACGGTGCCCATGCCCTGCATCAGCGGCGCGGTGATGTTTTTGCACCGCGATGATTTCTGGCGTGTGGGCGGCATGGATGCCGGCTATTTCCTGCATGTGGATGATATTGATTTCTGCGTAAGTTTCGCGCGCACCGGCGGCACGGTTTATTTTATTCCGAACCTTGCCATTTCGCATATCGGCGGCAGCAGCGATGTGCCGAAGATCAAAATTGAATTTCTAAAAGCCAAAAGCTTCGTGCGTTATTTTTATAAAAATTTCCCGAAAGCCTCGCACGTTGAACTCGCCGCCGTCACCGCCGCGATCTGGACAAGGTTTGTGATGGTCGCAGCAAAAGCACTCACTCACTCCGGGAATTTCGGAAAGAAAGACCGCGGTTGAACCTTCAGGGCTTCCACGGCGGGTTCGCCGTCATAGGCAAGATCCTGGTTCATGCGGTCGAATAGGCTGGGGCTGAGATCGGTGAGCGCCAGCAGGCGCGCGGCGTACAACATGGTTTTCAGCAAAATCTTGGGGAAAGGCAGAATATGCACGCGCCGGCCCAGGCTTTCCGAGACGCGGCGGATCATGGTGAAATAGGTAATCGTCTCGCCGCCTGTGATATTGAACGACTGGTTATAGGCTTTTTCATTGCCAAGGCTGTTTATGATGGCAATCGCCACATCTTCGGCGTGAATAGGCTGGCGCAGGCCCGCGGCATCGCCAGCCACCAGAAAAAACCCGAACTGCTTGATGATTTTGGCGATGAAGGTAATGGATTGGTCGCTGATGCCATCGTAAATCAGGGTGGGGCGCAGAATAGTGTAGGGGATGCGGAAGGTTTCGCTGCGCACCCGCACATCTTCCTCCGCTTTGCTGATGCGGCTTACCAGTTCCAGTTCTTCGGGGTCGAGGCTTTTGGCTTTGCCGAACAGACTGGTGGAAGAAAGCGCAATAAGTTGCGCGGCGCCCAAAAACTGCGTCATCACCGGGCCCACCAGCCAGATGGGCCACAGGCTGATGATGATGGCTTTTTCCTGCAGGCGCCACGAGGCTTCCTGCACTTCGCTGGAAGGCAGCCACTGGAAATGCAGGCCGCCATCAATCGGTTTGCGGCTGACCACGTACCCCCGGTAGCCTTTTTCAGCAAGCAGCGGCAGCAGGTAATTGCCCACCAATGAGCCGCCGCCGAGAATTAACACTTGGGGTTTTGTACCATCATTCATGCACTAATCTTACGTTAAAACTTTTACCAAAGCCTAACAGAATCACGAATTGGTGCGCTGCCGCTAAACAGCGATTTGGCGATTTACGCCGCCAAAAAACTATCATAGCCTGAATGAGTATTTTACACGGAGACGCATTTTATGTTCGATCCCACGTTGGATGGTTATTTAGGTTTATCCCCCCGTGACAACCCCCAGGAAGCGGGTGTAGTGATTGGTTATTCAAAACGTGATCTCGCGCCAGCAGAGCGTTTCATATCCCTAGCCGATATAGCCAGCGTGCACGTTCTTTTTTCTGTCGCGGAAAAGGAACTCGCCGATGCGCCACCGGTGCCGGTGATCGATATGATTGCTGAAGCCTTGGCGCGCCGTCAGGTTGAGATTACCCAGGAAGAACCAGTCGCCCCCTCTATCACTGAAGCAAAACCGCAAATTATTGTGCGCAAAAATATTCATATTGTTGTTGTCGATGCGCGCACGGGTAGCCTGTTCTCGCTTGATTTTGACAGGCTGGAAAATGGCGCACGCGTGGTGAACCGCCATAGCCCATATCATGATGCGAAAATTGCGGGCCTCGACCAGCGTTCTATTCCCGAAAACAAGGCGATTTATTTTGAAGGTTCGAATGGCGCGGTCTCGGCCTCCAGCATCATCAGCCAGATGGAACGCCACGGCCTGCATGGGCATGAATGGGAAAAAGTGAAGTGCGCTTATTTAAAGCATACAGGCATGAAACTTATGCCGGAAACAGATGCTGATAATGCCATTCGACCCGCCGGACTAATCGTGCCGATGGGAGAAGCGCCCGCCGTGCAGGCGGGTTAATCAAGCGCCCTTGTTTTAGCTGCCTTTTCGCTTTAATCCTGTTGGCCCCAGCAGGAGACACACCCATGAAATGGGATAAAAGCAAATTACCCAGCCGCCATGTGAGCGTCGGCCCCGAACGCGCGCCGCACCGTTCCTATTATTACGCCATGGGGCTGAAGGAAGAAGAGATCGCGCAGCCCTTTGTTGGCGTGGCGACCTGCTGGAATGAAGCCGCCCCCTGCAACATTACCCTGAACCGTCAGGCGCAGGCCGCCAAGAAGGGCGTGAAGGCGGCGTTTGGTACGCCCCGCGAATTCACCACCATTACCGTGACGGATGGCATAGCGATGGGCCATGAAGGCATGAAGTCGTCGCTGGTCAGCCGTGACCTGATCGCGGACTCCGTGGAACTCACCATGCGCGGCCATTGCTATGACGCACTGGTGGGCTTGGCCGGCTGCGATAAATCACTGCCGGGCATGATGATGGCGATGGTGCGTTTGAACGTGCCAAGCGTGTTCATGTATGGCGGTTCCATTCTGCCGGGCAAATTCAAAGGCCGCGATGTGACGGTGGTGGACGTGTTCGAAGCGGTGGGCACGCATGCCGTGGGCAAAATGAGCGACGAAGATCTGCACGAGCTGGAATGCGTAGCCTGCCCATCGGCGGGTTCGTGTGGCGGACAGTTCACGGCTAACACCATGGCCTGCGTTTCCGAGGCGATTGGCCTTGCGCTGCCGGGTTCGGCCGGCGCGCCGGCGCCCTATGAATCCCGCGATGCGTATGCAGAAGCATCGGGCCGCGCGGTGATGGAACTCTTGAAGAAAAACCTGCGCCCACGCGATATCGTGACGCGAAAAGCTTTGGAAAATGCGGCTGTTGTGGTCGCGGCTTCCGGCGGTTCAACGAACGCGGCGTTGCATTTGCCGGCGATCGCGCATGAATGCGGCATAGATTTTGACTTGCATCAGGTCGCCGAAGTTTTCAAACGCACGCCTTACATTGCCGATATGAAACCGGGCGGTAAATATGTGGCCAAGGACATGTTTGAAGTCGGCGGCGTGCAGGTGCTTTTAAAAGCGTTGCTGGATGGCGGCTATCTGCATGGCGATTGCTTGACCGTGACGGGCAAGACGATTGCAGAAAATCTGCGCGATGTGAAATTCCCGGAAAATCAGGATGTGATCCGCACCACCAAGGCGCCATTATCGCCGACGGGCGGCGTTGTGGGCTTGCGCGGTAATCTGGCGCCGCAGGGCGCCATTGTGAAAGTGGCCGGGCTTAAAAAGCTGCAATTCACAGGCCCGGCGCGCTGCTTTGACTGCGAGGAAGAAGCATTCGCCGCCGTAGAAAAGCGCCAATACAAGGAAGGCGATGTGATCGTGATCCGCTACGAAGGCCCGCGCGGCGGGCCCGGTATGCGCGAGATGCTTTCTACCACCGCTGCATTATACGGGCAGGGCGTGGGCGATAAAGTTGCGCTGATCACCGATGGCCGCTTCTCTGGCGGTACGCGCGGCTTCTGCATTGGCCATGTGGGGCCGGAAGCAGCGGTGGGCGGGCCGATTGGCCTTCTTAAAGACGGCGACATGATCACCATCGATGCCGAGACGGGTAGCTTAAGCGTTGCATTATCTGATGCCGAACTTGCCGAGCGGCGCAAAAACTGGAAACCCCGCGGCACTACCTTCACCAGCGGCGCACTATGGAAATACGCGCAGCTTGTGGGCGATGCAGAGAAGGGCGCAGTCACGCACCCCGGCGGGGCCAAGGAAAAGAACTGCTACGGGAACGTCTAAATCTTGTCATCCCGGGCAAGCGTTAGCGCGACCCGGGATCCCATTTGGTTCTCTTCCTATGGGCGTTACCATGGGATCCCGCATCAAGTGCGGGATGACAGGTAAGATTGTAGCTCTAACCTGTTGATAATTATTGAGAATTGCTTGCAACAATTGACAATTGATGCTGCGCTGCATTACAACGTCGCACCTTAGATCAGCCGCATTTCATGCCAAGGCTTTCTTATGCAGACTGCACAGACCATGCCGAACCGCGAACACTGGACGCTGGATTCCATCCAGTGGGATGCGTTCGACCGCGCGAAGCTTGACCCCGAGATTATTAAAATCATCAAAGCCGCCGCGCTGGTGGAATACAACGCGCATGATTATGCGCGCTATCTGGGCAACGTGTTTGCCGATGATACCGAATTCCAGAAAATCATCGCGCAGTGGTCGGAAGAAGAAGTGCAGCACGGCATGGCGCTGGGCCGCTGGGCGGAACTCGCCGACCCCAGCTTTAACTTCGCGAAAAGCTTCAAGCGGTTTACCGACGGCTATAAGATTAATCTCGATGCCAAAGAGTCCGTGCGCGGTTCACGCTCGGCGGAACTGGTTGCCCGCTGCATCGTGGAAACCGGCACCAGCTCGTATTATACGGCCCTCGCCGAAGCCACCAACGAGCCGGTTTTAAAAGACATCTGCCGCAAAATCGCCGGCGATGAGCATCGCCATTACAAAATGTTTTACGATGCGCTGACCCGTTATTTAGCGATGGAAAAGCTGAACAAGCTGGAACGTCTGCAAGTGGGCCTAAGTCGTGTCGCGGAAAGCGAAGACGATGAACTGGCCTATGCGTATTACGCCGCCAATTCGTTTGACCTCACCCGCCATGCCGCTAACGATAACGCGGCGGCGAGCTATGACCGTTTAAAATATTCCACCGCCTATGCCGCGCGCGCGTTTGGTTTTTACCGCTCGCACCACATTCGCAAGGTGGTGAATATGGTATTCATGGCCTGTGGTTTAAAAACGCAGGGTCTGCTCGCCAAAATCGCCGGCAAAATCGCCTGGTTCGGCATTCGCAGCAAATACCTGGCCGCCAAAAAGCGCGATCAGGCTGCTTAACCTGCCCGTCATCCCGGCGAAGGCCGGGATCCACGAAAAACGGTTATAATTAGCTTGATGGCGCGGCGTGGATGCCGGCCTTCGCCGGCATGACAAAACTGATTTAATCCTGTATACCTTTTCGATCATTCACTTTTTAAAGAATTCATATGTCTGAACCCGCCACTGCCGTTGCCGCGCCTGCCGGCCCCGTGACCCCCACCCAAAAAATGGCCAATCTGGTCAGCCTCGCCAAACGCCGCGGCTTTGTGTTTCCGGCGTCTGAAATATACGGTGGCCTGAACGGCTTTTGGGATTTCGGCCCGCTTGGCGCGCAGCTGAAAAACAACATCCGCGATGCGTGGTGGCGCGACATGGTCGAATGCCCGCCGATTGGCCCGGATGGCAAGCTCGTTTCAATTGTGGGCCTCGATAGCGCGATCATCCAGAACCCGCAGACCTGGGTGGCTTCGGGCCACGTGGGCGGTTTTGCCGATTTGATGACAGATTGCACCGAGACCAAACTGCGTTATCGCGCCGACCATGTGATGGTTTTTGAAGTCCAATACAGAAATAAGAAAAATGACTTAGTTCCACTTTTCATAAGTGCTCTCGAAAATGAGGACATGAAGGAAGTAGTAGAAAAGAAGTCAAAAAAACTAATCGCCAAATTAGGTGGCGGCGACCTGATTTCTGTAGAAAAACCTAAGCCTTTTACAGTGTTTTTTGGTTCCGAATTAAATTATCTCGATCCGTCTCAAGTATATGGGCCCGATGCGGAGAAAAAAGGAACGCTTACACAACCCCGCCAGTTCAATCTGATGTTCCACACCTATGTGGGCGTGTTCCAGAGCGATGATAGCAAAGCATACCTTCGCCCGGAAACCGCGCAGGGTATTTTCCTGAATTACAAGAATGTGCTGGATAGTTCACGCGTGAAGGTGCCGTTTGGCATTGCGCAGGTGGGCAAATCATTCCGCAATGAAGTCACGCCGCGTAACTTTATTTTCCGCACGCGCGAATTTGAACAGATGGAAATGGAATTCTTCTGTTCGCCCGAAGAAGCGCCGACCTGGTATGAGTACTGGGTGCAGACCCGCCTGAAGTGGTGGAGCGAGCGGATTGGCCTGAATAAAGCCAATATCCAGCGCCGCGAGCATGAAAAAGACGAGCTCGCGCATTATTCCACCGCGTGTGCTGACGTTGAATACAAATACCCGTTCACCGAACCCAAATTCGGGGAGCTGGAAGGTGTGGCCCATCGCGGCAATTACGACCTCACGCAGCACCAGACACATTCCAAGACCAAGCTGGAATATTTCGATCAGGAAGGCGGCGGCGCGCGCTATATGCCGCATGTCATTGAGCCGGCTTCCGGCTTAACCCGCGGCGTGCTCGCCGTGCTGTGCGATGCGTATCAGCACGACCCCGCGCGCCCCAGCCCGGAATGGCTGAAGATCAAGCCATCGCTGGCGCCGGTCAAAGCCGGTATTTTCCCGCTGGTGAACAAAGACGGCCTGCCGGAGATTGCGGAGAAGCTTTATCTGGATATGCGCCAGAGCATGACGTGTCAGTTCGATGCCAAGCAGGCGATTGGTAAGCGTTATGCGCGCATGGACGAGATCGGGACTCCGTTCTGCATCACCATCGATGGCGATACGCAAACGGCCGGTACGGTCACGGTTCGAAATCGCGATACCGCCACCCAGGAGAAGGTCAGCCTTGATAAGGTAAAGGCGTATGTGACTGAAAAGATTGCATAAGCCAAAACGACCTTTAACTATCTGAAAAATCAAATAAAATTTATGTGGGCAACATCAAAAAATGGGTTGCCTGTTGCCTATTCGTTGTGGCTCTATCTCCCGAGTCCCCCGGGGGTTTTGGCCCCCTTAATGGAGAGCATTGAATGGCTAAGCAATGGGTCTACAGCTTCGGTGATGGTAAGGCCGAAGGCCGCGCGGATATGAAGAATTTGCTGGGGGGCAAAGGCGCGAACCTCGCTGAAATGATGAACCTTGGGCTTCCTGTTCCGCCAGGCTTCACGATTACCACGGAAGTCTGCACCGCGTTCTACGCCAATAACCGCCAGTACCCATCTGAACTCAAAGACCAGGTAAACGCCGCGCTCGCGCTTGTTGAAAAGCGCATGAGCAAGAAGTTTGGCGATGCCGCCAACCCGCTGCTGGTTTCCGTGCGTTCCGGCGCGCGTGCTTCCATGCCGGGCATGATGGATACGGTTTTGAATTTGGGCCTTAACGATACAACCGTGAAGGGCTTGATCGAAAAGAGTGGCGACCAGCGTTTTGCGTATGACAGCTACCGCCGCTTCATTCAGATGTATTCCAACGTGGTTCTCGATGTTGAGCACCACAATTTCGAAGAAGTGCTGGAAGACTACAAGCACGAGAAGAATTTGCATCAGGATACCGATTTATCTGCCGAAGACTGGCAGAAGGTGATCGTGAACTACAAAAAGGTTGTGCAGGATAAAACTGGCAAAGCCTTCCCCCAGGATGTGCAGGAGCAGTTATGGGGCGCCATCGGCGCCGTGTTCGGTTCATGGATGAACCAGCGTGCCATTACGTATCGCAAGCTCAACAACATTCCGGGCGACTGGGGCACGGCGGTGAACGTGCAATCCATGGTCTTCGGCAATATGGGCGATGACTGCGCGACGGGCGTGGCGTTTACGCGCAACCCTTCCACGGGCGAGAACCAGTTCTACGGCGAATACCTTGTGAATGCGCAGGGCGAAGACGTGGTGGCGGGCATTCGCACGCCGCAGCATCTGACCATCAAGGGCAAAGAGGCCAACGGCTCCAACCTGCCGGCCATGGAAGAAGTGATGCCGGATGTTTTCAAGCAGCTGGCCGCCGTGCGCGAGCGCCTCGAAAAGCATTACCGCGATATGCAGGATATCGAATTCACGGTCGAGAAGGGCAAGCTGTATATGCTGCAAACCCGCAACGGCAAGCGCACCGCCAAGGCGGCGCTGAAAATCGCCGTTGATATGGTTGCCGAAAACCTGATCTCGCAGAACGATGCGATTGCGCGCATTGATGCGTCCTCGCTTGATCAATTATTGCACCCCACGCTCGACCCCAAGGCCAAGAAGCAGGTGGTGGTGAAGGGTCTACCGGCTTCCCCCGGCGCCGCATGCGGCCAGGTGGTGTTCAGCGCCGATAAGGCGGAAGAACTGGCTTCAAAAGGTAACGCCGTCATTCTATGCCGCATTGAAACCAGCCCGGAAGATATTCACGGCATGCACGCCGCCAAAGGCATCGTCACCAGCCGTGGCGGTATGACCAGCCACGCCGCCGTGGTCGCGCGCGGCATGGGCCGTGCCTGCGTGGCGGGCGCGGGCCAACTGCATATGGATTATGCCAAAGGCACGATGACGGTGGGTTCTACCGTGATCAAAGCCGGCGATAAAATTACCATTGATGGCTCGACCGGCGAAGTGATGCTGGGTGAAGTACCGACTGTACAACCCGAGCTCTCCGGCGATTTCGGCACGCTGATGGCCTGGGCCGATAAAACCCGCCGCCTGAAAGTGCGCACCAATGCGGAAACGCCGCTGGATACGCGCACCGCGCGTAAATTCGGCGCGGAAGGCATTGGCCTGTGCCGCACGGAACATATGTTCTTCGATGCCGAACGCATCATTGCTGTCCGTGAGATGATCGTGGCGGATGATGAAGCGGGGCGCCGCAAAGCGCTCTCCAAGATCGAGCCGATGCAGAAGAAAGATTTCGTTGAAATCTTCACCATCATGGAAGGCCTGCCGGTCACCATTCGTTTGCTCGATCCGCCGCTGCACGAATTCCTGCCCAAGACCGATGCTGAAATGCAGGAAGTCGCGAAGGGTGCGGGCATTGATCTGGCCAAGGTCAAAATGCGCGCGCAGGCGCTGCATGAAGCCAATCCCATGCTGGGCCACCGCGGCTGCCGCCTGGGCGTCACGTTCCCGGAAATTTACGAAATGCAGGCCCGCGCCATTTTTGAAGCGGCGGCGGAAGTGCAGAAGGGCGGCAAGGTCGTGCTGCCGGAAGTGATGATCCCGCTCATCATCACCAAGAAAGAATTCTCGATGCTCAAGGATGTCATCGACCAGGAAGCACAGAAAGCCATGAAGAAGTATGGCGTGGATGTGAAATATATGGTCGGTACCATGATCGAACTGCCGCGCGCAGCGCTCATGGCAGGCCAGATTGCGGAGCAGGCCGAATTCTTCAGCTTCGGCACCAATGATCTGACGCAAACCACGCTCGGCATCAGCCGCGATGACGCCGGTAACTTTATGCCGGATTATATCCGCGTGGGTATCGTGGACCGTGACCCCTTTGCCAGCCTTGATCAACAGGGCGTGGGCGAACTTATTCGCATTGCCGCCGAACGCGGCCGCCGTACCCGTAGCGAATTAAAGCTAGGTATCTGCGGCGAGCATGGCGGCGATCCGGAATCCATCAATTTCTGCGAAAGCGTAGGTCTCAACTACGTGTCCTGTTCGCCGTACCGCGTGCCCATTGCGCGGCTTGCGGCAGCGCAGGCTGCCTTGAAGCACAAGGCCGTGAAAGCAGAAGCAGCGGAGTGATAAATGTTAGATAAGCTCAAAACCGCGTTCGCCCAAACGAACGCGTGGGTTCGCAAACCCGTCTCCGCCCTTATTCTATTGGCCTGCCTTGCCGGCTTCACCACCGTGTTCGCGGGCTGGAGCCTGTGGCATATGGCGGATCTCTCCTCGGAATTCAAAGCCAAGGAAGACCGCATGCTGGTGCTTGCCGTCAACATCAAGGAAAACGTGGCGAGCTTCTCCAAGCTCACCTATGACTTTTTGCTGCAGCAGGATTTCAACCGCATGCTGATGAAGGAAAAGCAGTCGGATGCGACGCGCTCGGAGATCACCCAGAGCATGGGCAATTTATCGCTCCTCAGCGATACCACCACGGGCGAGGCGATTGAAGGCATCCGTTATAATACAATGCAGTTCCTGAATATGACCGACAAGGCGCTGGAAAAAGCCGTGGAAGACGGCAACGCCACCCAGGCGCGCCAGATTTTGGCCGATGAAGCCGAGCCCGC
>JBEHYA010000049.1:0-14353 GCA_048498415.1 Pseudomonadota bacterium | reverse complement strand
TGGGGGCGTAGTCGGTGTGGGTCGCCGCGCTATCCAGAGATCTGCGGTAATCGACCGCCACGCCGGCGCCGGCGGTCATGAACAGTTTCATATTCTTGTTCTGCGGGGCAAAGGCGGCCGGGCCCGAAAGCGTGCCGCTGACTACATAATTGGAACGGGTGGCCAGCTTGTCGTCGTCGCTGTTAATGGCGCCCGACAGGCGGAAATCGTGGCCCATATCATTGTCGTGGGAATAGAAACTGGCTTCGCGCGATTGCAGCGCGGCATGAGCAGGAAGCGCCAGAAGCGTTGCCAGCAGGAACAGCATGGTGATGACAAACAGCGCGGTGTTTGCAGCCAGTACTTTTGCTTGGGCGTTTTGCGGCTTCATGAACGTGTCCTCACAACAAAAAATAATGTCGTTCAAATGTGGGATAAGATTAGCATAAATGTGATGCGTTTCTTATAGCAAAAGGCCCTTAATTAATTACGTAAATCACTTCAATATGTTACATCGTTAAAATGAATTAGCCCTAAGTGATTGACTCTTCAGGGTTAAGACAAATTAACTTTAACCGCTGAAAAACGGCCAAAAAAAGAAAAAGCTTGGAAGCCACAACCTCATTCCCGTGCAAGCGGGGGTGAGGCGAGATTACGCCGCGTGCGCTGCGCTAGAAGCACTCTCCGGGTTTTGCTCCCGCATCGCTACCGCCTGCTTCAGATCCACCGAAACCAGCTGGCTCACGCCCTTTTCCGCCATGGTCACGCCATACAAACGGTCCATGCGCGCCATGGTGAGGCGGTGGTGCGTGATGATGAGGAAGCGTGTGCGCCCCTGATCCGCCATCTGGCGAAGAAGCGAGCAATAGCGATCCACATTCGCTTCGTCCAAAGGCGCATCGACTTCGTCGAGCACGCAGATGGGCGACGGGTTCACGAGGAAAATCGCGAAAAGCAGCGACAATGCGGTGAGCGCCTGTTCGCCGCCCGACAGCAGCGATAAGGCCTGCAGGCGCTTGCCCGGCGGGCTGGCGTAGATTTCCAGACCGGCATCCAGCGGATCGTCGCTTTCGATTAACTCCAGATGCGCCTTGCCGCCGCCGAACATCTGCGTGAACAGATTGCTG
This sequence comes from Pseudomonadota bacterium, assembly GCA_048498415.1. Taxonomy (GTDB): domain Bacteria; phylum Pseudomonadota; class Alphaproteobacteria; order UBA9219; family RGZA01; genus JBEHYA01. The sequence goes on along the minus strand of JBEHYA010000049.1, from coordinate 13,247 downwards.
AAGTTCTTGTTCACATCGTCGAACGCGGTCTGCAAGCGGTCGCGCGCTTCCTTGTTCAATTCGCCAATGCCCTGACGCAGCTTGGCGATCGCGCTCACTAAATCTTCCTTCTCTGCGGTCATCTTGCCGATCGCGGCATCAATTTCCCCAGCTTCCATTTCGGCGCGCAGATTCACCGGGCCCATACCATCACGCTCGCGCGTGTAACGGGCAAAATCATTTTCTAAATCCGTGACCGGCGGCAGATCGCTGGGCTGGGCGACTTCAATCTTGGCCAAGAGTTCATCCGGGTGCACATGCCATTCATGGCGGATCTTTTCGGTGAGTTCCTCGTAAGTGCGACGCGCCTGGTTCATATGTTCTTCGGTGCGCACGCGGCCTTCCTTGGCCTGGGCCAGATCCTGCTCCTGGCTCCGCATCTTCTGGTTGAGCTCATTGGCCAGCGTTTCCGCCGTCTGCAGCGCATCGGCGGCCTGCACACGGGTTTCTTCCGCCGCGCTGCCTTGGGTCAGCAATTGCTGTTTCTGTTCTTCCAGCGCTTCTGGCTTGGCGGCCAGTTCCACACGCGCCGCTTCCAGTTCGCCTTGCCGTGCTTTGAGTTCTTCCAAACGCTTGGCAACGCCCGCGCCGCGCGCCTGCCACGATAGAATTTCATGCTGGCACGCGCTCGCCCGCGCGTTATCGGCATCCATATCCCGCTGGTGGCTGTTAAGGGCACTTTGCGCTTCGCTTAAATTGTGACGCTGTTCGGCGAGCGCCACGCGTGCGTTCTGCACCTCATTGGCCAGCGCTTCGGTATCCGGCAGGTTCAGCGCGGCTTCATCCAGCGCTTTCATCTGCTGGTCAATCTCCGCCTGCTCATGGCCATAGCTCTCGCGCTGGGTGCGCAGGCTCTCAAGCCGCGCCTGATGCTGGGCCTGTGCCTGCGCCTGCGTGGCATGTTCTTTCTGCGCGGCAGAAAGCGCCGCAAATGCCTGCTGCAAAGCGGCCTGACTGTGCTGGTCATCGGCCTGCGCAGTTGCCAGCGCTTTTTCGCCATTCGCCAGCGCTTCGGCAGCGGTCGCGGCCTTCTGCGCAGCAAAACCGATCAGCGCCTTCAATTCCGCCAAACGGTTGCGCTGCTGCAGGCGGGCTGCGGCCGGCGTAATCGCATCGGCGCGCTGCGTATACCCATCCCAGCGCCATGCGCCGCCTTCGCGGCTCACCAAAATCTGGCCGGGCTTGAGTTGCTTGGCCAAGCTTTCGCCGGCGTTATTGGCAACCAAACCAATCTGGCTCAGCGCACGGCCCAGCGCGCCCGGCGCTTCAACATATTTGGTCAGCGCTTCAGCGCCATTCGGCAAATCCTGCGCGTTATTCAGTGCGCCCAAATCCTGCCAGAAAATATTCGCACCCGATTCCAGCGGTGCGGCGAGTGTATCGGATAACGCAGCAGCCAAAGCCGCTTCATAGCCCGGTTCCACGCGCAATAAATCCGAAAGCGGCGTGCCGGTGTTTTCTTCGCTCCGCAATAGCGCTTCCAGCGCATCGGCTTCGGCCTGCAGCTTGGTCTTTTCAACTTCCGATTTCTGCGCGGCATCGCGCAGCGTAACAAGCGCGCTTTCCGCGTTGGTGCGGGCGCGCAGCGTGGCTTCCGCCGCATCGCGCTTCTTCACTAAATCTTTTTCGCAGGCTTCTACTAAACTTAACGCCAGCGCAAGGCTCGGCAAATGCGCGAGTTCTTCTTCCAGCGCGGTCAGCTGCGCCTGCGCCTGCGCAGCCTTTTCCTGCAAGGCCGTGCGGCGCGTCTCCAAATTCCCGCGTTCGCGGGCGGCCACGGCCATCTGCTCGCGGGCATGGGCGAGCTGGTCGGTCTTTTCGTGCAGCGCCTTATCCTGCGCATCCACAATCGCAACATGCTTGCGCACATTTTCTTCCAGCGCAGGCCGGCCTTCGGCTTTGGCGGCAATCCGGGCATGCAGCTGGCCTTCTTCCTGCTGCAGCCGTGCGAGGGCTTCCTGCGCGTCATTCGCCAGCGTTTCTTCGCGGCTCTGGTCTACTGTGTTCTGTTCAATGCGCTGTTCCAGCTGCGCCTGTTCCTGCGCGATGCGCGCGATATCACGCACCACCGTCTCGCGCTCCAAAACCAAACGCTGCACCACGGCAGAAGCCGCGGCTTCCGCATGCCGCAACGGCGGCAGCGTGGATTGATGCTCGGTTGCCAGCGTGGTGGCATTGGCCACTAACGAGGTCAGTTCCCGCACGCGGCCTTCGCTTTCCGAATAATTGTCTTCGGCCAAACGCACATTCACTTCCGCCTGCTTGGCCTTCAAATACAGCAAGCCGCCTTCCGCCTTGCGGATCAGTTCGCCCAAATTGCGGTAGCGGCTCGCTTGCCGAACCTGCGTTTTAAGCCCGCGCAGCTGGCCATCCATCACCTGCAGCTGGTCATCGACGCGCGTCAAATTGCCTTCCGCGCCTTTCAGCTTCAGTTCCGCTTCGTGGCGGCGCGCATGCAGGCCGCTAATGCCGGCGGCTTCTTCCAGCACCTGACGGCGCTCGGTGGGCTTCGCCTGAATGAGCGCGCTGATGCGGCCTTGGCTGACGATCGAAGTCGAATGCGCGCCGGTTGCCTGATCGGCGAACAGCAGCTGCACATCTTTCTGGCGCACCGGCCGGCCGTTGATGCGGTAATCCGAACCCATGCCGCGCTCGATACGGCGCGTGACTTCAATCGCATCATCGTTGTTGAATTCCGCCAGCGCCGTGCGCTGCGCGTTATCGAGTAAAATCGTCACTTCCGCCAGATTGCGCGCCGGGCGGCCGGCCGAGCCGCTGAAAATCACATCGTCCATATCGCCGCCGCGGAGACGCTTGGCGGAATTTTCGCCCATCGCCCAGCGCAGACTTTCCACCACGTTGGATTTACCGCAGCCATTCGGCCCCACGATGCCGGTGAGGCCCTGCTCGATCACCAGCGTGGTGGGTTCCACAAACGACTTGAAGCCAACAACCTTTATCCCGGTAAAATTCATCTTAAGCGCCCAACATGCGTGTTCTGTTGTGAGGGGCCAAAGCCCGCCCGTTTTTTGCCGAAAAACAACCGGTACGCCTGCAAAATAAAGGGCGATTCCCGCTACATTTCGATTATGCGTGCAGTATGCCGCTTTTAGCCCTGCAAGCAAAGCAAATTAGGCAAGAACATCCACAGCTTTTATTGGGAAAAGGAGGCCGGAAAAAGGACCGGTTAAGACGGATTTATTTAACCGTCGAACTGACGTTGTTCTGCGCGGTGCGCATGCCGTTGTCGTTGGAGGCGATCAGCTGCTCGAACTGGCCATGCACGCGGCCGCGCCAATCCTGGAACGCGGCGAGCTGACGGCCACCCAGCGGCTGGTTGGTATTGATCGCAACATTCAGCGGGTTGACCTGGCTGTTATCAACCAGCACTTCATAGTGCAGATGGGGCCCCGTCGCCATGCCGGTGGCACCCACAAAACCAATGATCTGGCCTTGGCTCACACGGCTGCCGCGCGTCAGGCCACGGCCAAACTGGCTCATATGCGCATACGCCGTTGAAACGTGATTGCTGTGGCGGATACGAACATACTTGCCGTAACCCGATTTCCAGCCCGCTTCTTCCACCACGCCGTTACCCGCGGCATAGATCGGGCTGCCCGTGGGCACGCCGAAATCGATGCCTTTGTGCATGCGGCTGAACCCCATGATCGGGTGCACGCGCATGCCAAAGGTGCTGGTAATACGGGCGCCTTCGACGGGCGTGCGGAGCAGGCCCTTGCGGATGCTCTCGCCCTTGGCGTCGTAATATTCAAACGTGCCGCCCGGCATCGCCACGCGGTAGATCGGCATGATGCGGCCGGCAATTTGCAGGGCCGCGTAAATCAGCGTGGGTTCATCCTGCGGCTGGCCGGCTTCATCCACCGTTTGTTCAAACAGCACTTCAAAGCGGTCGCCGTCCTTCACATCGCGCTGGAAGTCGATGGAGTACGAATAGGTCTTGATAAGGGTTGCCAGAACAGAAGCCGGAATGCCCGCCTTCAAACCCGACTGATACAGGCTGTCATCCACCGTGCCGCGCATCGCAAAGCGGCGGCGCTCGGGCTGCACATCCTTAAGCACGGCGTTAAACGTATTAGTGCCGGCACGGGCGATGGTGACCAAACGCGAGGGCTGGGCGCGGAGTTCAAAGCCCGAAAACTGTTCGCCATCTTGGGTTTTGGTATACAAAAGCACAACCGACTGGCCGGAACGAATTTTGGTGGGCTGCACATGCGGGCGCATGGCATCGATGGCACGCAAAGCTTCCGTGCGGGTCACGCCGGCCATAATGAGCCGCGAGGTTAACGTTTCGCCCTTGCCTACCACTAAAGTCCGGCGGATCTGGCCATCGCGTTCTTCTTCGCTCTTGAAAATCGCTAATTTACGGGCGGGCTCGCCAGCTACCGCTGCGGCCGCCTGGGGTGCCGCTGCTGCCGCTTCTTCTTCCGCCGCAGCCACACCATCCTGCATTAAAGGCTGCAGAAGGGTCTGTAAAAACTGGCTTTTCGGCGCGCCGGTGCTGCTGTCCCGGTCCTGGTCGCCGCAAAGCGCAACCGCCAGCCCGAAGCTGGTGATGGAAACGAGAAGAAGCAGGCAGGTGATGGTACGCGACAAAATCACGAGAACGATACAGATCCTGTTGTTTTACGCCAAAGCCGTAGTGATGGGTTAACCTTCGTGTCTAAACTTTGACGCCCCGTAGCCGGGGCCTTCCCACGTAATAATTCATCGCGACGCGGGAATAAGGGAAACGTAAACGCGGAATAAACCGGAGCCACCCTTCCATGTCAACCCGATAAATTTTAACATTGTGTTGATAAATCCGATTCGCCATTTGCAACTTCGTGCTTTTCTGTGGAGAATCAACCGGGCTTTCCAGTATTTATTGGAAAATCAGCGGAATTGAGGCTGTTACGGCCAATGGACTTTTTGGTCATTAACGCCCCGGTTTTATTAGAAAATAATTCGAGGGAAGCGCCACATGGGCATTATCCGGGCCAGCTCACAGCAAGCATCGACCAGCCAGCTTGAATTGCAGCGCGCCCGCGCCAGTGCCGCCCTGCAATACCAAAGCGAAGCCCAGCACGAGATGGGCCGCGAGAGCGACGACTACGGCAATCCCGGCGCCCGCGAAGTGCTCGATATCGCGCTGCATCTCACCAGCCATGCCCGCCGCCTCGAGCGGATGGAACAAAGCTTAAGCGCTTTGGGCCAAAGCGTGAATGACACGCATCAGGCGATGCGCAGCGAACGCCTGCGCAATACGCGTCTTCTTTCCCTGCTCGCCGTCTGCATCTTCACCACCAGCGCGATTGCCGCTTTCATTCCCACCCAGCTCGCCGATAAACAAATCGATGCCAAGCTGCAAAAAGCCATGGCGAATTTGGCCCTTGGTAATCCGTCGTTTGCCGCGCTTTCGCAGCCGCTGCCGGTCGCCGCCCTGCAACCGCCCGCCCCCGCCCCGCAGGCGACCGCGCAAATTCCGCAACAGATTATCGTGCCGCTGCCGCCGTCGCCGCCTGCCAGGGTTGCGACCAACATGCCGCCCATGACAGCACTGGGCGCGCAGGCTGAACCCATTCTCAAAGCCGTGCCGAAGAAGGCCAGCGAAGCGAAGCCGCAAAATCCATCCGCACCGCCGCAGCTGCCCATCCGCGTCGCCAATGTCTTCACGCCGTTCCAGAATGTCGTGCGCGCCAAAATGGCGCGGAACGGCGAAATTATTCCGCCCGACTGGCAGCCCATGTTCGACCGCGAAGCCGCCGGCGAAACCAAAGGCAAGCTGCAGGTCGCCGCTAAATTCCTGAAAGGTGAAGGCGTCACGCGCGATCAAGCCTTTGCCGTCGATCTCATCAAGCAGGCGGCCGAAGCCGGCGATAAAGAAGCGCTGATGTGGCTCGCTAACGCCTACCAGGCCGGTAATCTCGGCAAGGTTGATCTCGCGGGCGCCGCCCACTGGTACGAACTCGCAGGTAAAGCCGGCGTGGCCAAAGCCTATACGGAACTGGGCCGCATGTACGAAACCGGCGTCGATGGCGCGCCAGATCCGGAAGTGGCGCTCAGCTGGTATAACCGCGCGGTTGCCGGCGGCGATATCGCCGCCAATGATGCCATTACCCGTTTGAATGCCGCGCGCGCCATACAGGTCGCCCAGAACAATCAACGGCCCGTTGTGCAGCCGGGCTCGCCCGCCACGTATGCGCAGCCCGCCTCCGCCGCGCTCTCGCCGGAAGACACCAGTGTGAACACCGTTGCCGCCAGCATGCCGATCACGCCGGTGGTGGCCGAAGGCTCCGGCCTCAGCAGCGGCCAGCAGCCCACCAGCGATGTGCGCGCGGCCCAGCGTATGCTCAAAGCGTTAGGCTACCGCATCAGCTCGCCCGATGGCCTCACCGGCCCCGAAACCGTTGCCGCGATCAAGGTTTATCAGCGCAACAAAATGATCACGCAGGACGGCGAGGTTACGCCCCAGCTGCTTGAAAACCTCATGAACGATATGCGCTGGAGCAATTAAAAAAATGCGTCACCTCATTTCCCTCGCCCTGTTTGCTGCGGCGTTATTCTTTTCCGTGCCCGCATCCGCCGGTGTCTATGTGACCGACCAGCCGGACTCCTCCGCCACCTTCTGTCAGGCGGTTGCCACCACGCGCCAATCCTTCTGCCCCCGCATGCGGGTGGATTGCCCCACGCTGAACACCAAAGCCACCCGCGCCAAAACGGCGCTGCTGCGCGCAGCCGCCAAGAAATGCGGCGGCGATCATGCCCTTGATGAAACGGAAGCCGCCAAAGCCCTGGCCGATCACTACAAATACCAGCCCGTGCTGTGCTGCCCCGATGAAGCGCCGGTGACCAAGAAAAAGCGCACGCGCCACCACAAGAAGCACAAAGCCAGCTAACACGTCATTGCGAGCGTAGCGAAGCAATCCATTGGATTTCTCAATTAGACCGGACGTATGGATTGCCGCGTCGCTGCGCTCCTCGCAATGACATAGCCTAAATTTCGCCAAACCCCGTCGTTGCCACCCACCATTCCTTGATCTGGGAACGGATATGCGTGGCGGCCGCTTCCGCCGCCTCTTGGCTTTCAAACAACCCAAAGCACGTCGCGCCGGAACCCGAAAGCCGTGCCAGCAAACAGCCATCCGCCGCTGCAATCACATCCAGCACATCCTGAATGGCTTCGCACAGCTCCAATGCCGGCTTCTGCAAATCATTCCCGCGAAGGCCCAGCATCGCGCCCAGCTGCTTGACATTCTTGGGTTCGCGCTTGAAGGGGAGCGCTGGCGAGAAACGCCGATCCAGCTGCTTATAGACAGCCGCCGTGGGCAGCGGAATATTCGGGTTGATCAAAAGCATCGCGGTGCGCGGCAACGGAAACACCGGCTCAATGATATCGCCGATCCCGCGCATGAACGCGTTCTGGTTGCGGTAGCACACCAGCCCATCCGCACCGATCACACGCGCCGCATCCAGCAACGCCGCATCATCCGCCGCTAAACCAAAAAACGTTGCCGCCGCGCGTAAGGCCGCACCGGCATCACTCGACCCGCCGCCGATCCCCGATGCAATCGGCAAATTCTTGGTGAGCTTGATTTTAAAATCCAGCGCCTTGCCGGTTTTAGCCGCCAGCGCATTCAGCGCCTTGCTGATTAAATTATTATTCGCATCGCTTTCATTCAGCGATCCCGCATAGGGCCCATCAATCGTAAGCGCATACGGGCCCCCCGGCGTTAACGTAATCACATCGCTCGCGGCATCGCCGTGCCTCGCAAACACGGCTAGGCTTTCCAGCTCATGATAGCCATCCGCCCGCTTATCAAGGATATGCAGGTAGAGGTTGATTTTGGCGTTCGCGCGTTCGACAATGCTCAAGGGAATAGGAACCAATATGAAAATTCTGTTTTTAGGCGATATCATGGGCCGCTCGGGCCGCGAAGCGTTGGTAAAACATTTGCCGGCAATTCGCAATGCGCATAATCCCGATTTCATCGTGGCGAATGGCGAAAACGCAGCCGCGGGCTACGGCATCACCCAGAAAATCGCCGCCGAGCTGGTGGAACTGGGCGTGGATGTCATCACCACCGGCAACCACGCCTTCGATCAAAAAGAGTTGCTCACCTCGATTGATGGCGAACCCCGCATTCTGCGCCCCGCCAATTACCCCGCCGGCACGCCCGGCAAAGGCCATTATGTGGCCACCAACAAAGCCGGCAAAAAACTGCTCGTCATCAACACCATGGGCCGCCTGTTCATGGATGCGATGGATGATCCGTTCGCCGTCACCGCGGGCCTCGTCGAACAAACCCCGCTCGGCAAGGTCGATGGCATTCTTGTCGATATCCACGCCGAAGCCAGTTCCGAAAAACAGGCCATCGCCCATTACCTCGATGGCCGCGTGAGCGTGGTGATCGGTACCCACACCCATGTGCCCAGCGCCGATGCGCGTATCCTGCCCGGCGGCACCGCCTACCAGACCGATGCCGGCATGTGCGGCGATTACGATAGCGTCATCGGCATGAAGAAAGAACTCTCGGTTGCCAAGATGACGCGGAAATATTCGTTCGAGCGTTTAAGCCCCGCCGAAGGCGAAGGCAGCCTGTGCGGCGCCGTGATCACCACCAACGACAAAGGTTTGGCGACTTCAATTACTTCTTTCCAAAAGGGCGGGGTCTTTGGCTAATCCAAATCCGTATGCCCCGTTGAAAAACGGGGCCCATCGCGCCGCAATCCGAATGCTGATAAATGGGCCCCGGCTTTCGCCGGGGCATACATGAAAATGCCCTCGCTCTATTACGAAAACCTGCATGGCCGCAAAACCGGGCTGATTATCGCCGGCCTTGATGAAGTAGGCCGCGGGCCGCTGGCCGGCCCCGTTGTCGCCGCCGCCGTGATTTTGCCGGAACGCCTGCCCGCCGGCTTTCAGGCCCATATCGATGATAGTAAGGCGCTCACCGCCCCCCAGCGCGAAGAACTGCTTCCCCTCATCCACGATCACTGCCGCTGCGCAATAGCCGAGGCCAGCGTGGCCGAAATTGACAGCATCAACATTCTGCAAGCCAGTCTCCTCGCCATGCGCCGCGCCGCCGCCATGCTGGGCGCATTCGACCGCGCCCTCGTCGATGGCAATCAGGATCCGCGCATTGAGAAGCTGCAATCCATCACAATCGTCGGCGGCGATGCCAAAAGCCTGTCGATTGCCGCTGCCAGCATCATCGCCAAAGTCGCACGTGACCGCATGATGGCCGAGCTCGCCGAAACCTTCCCCCATTACGGCTGGCAAAAAAACGCCGGCTACGGCACCCCCGCCCACCTTGAGGCGCTCCGCACATTCGGCCCCACCCCCCACCACCGCCAAAGCTTCGCCCCCGTTATGAACTGCCGCGCGGCATAAAGAAGCCAAAATCCATCAGGCATCCCCGCGCAGGCGGGGATCCAGTTTGGTTTAAGACAGAAAAACAAGGAAACTGGATTCCCGCCTGCGCGGGAATGCCTGAGAGAGTTCAAATAACGCCCACATATATATGTGTGATCTTTTGGAATCAGGGGGTGATGCAAGTTTTGCAACCAATTGAGTTTATTATTTTATTTACCAATTTGGAGTCTGTTATCCACAGGCGACGTAATAAACGCGCCACACACTACATTGCACAATATCCGAGGGACGATGCCCAAAACCAAAGCCAAACCGGCTGTTCAGAAGGATTCCGCGGCGCTCCCCCTCAACACCATCTTGTCGGGCGACTGCATTGCGGCCATGAACGCGCTCCCCGAAGCTTCGGTTGACCTGATTTTTGCCGATCCCCCCTACAACCTGCAACTCGGCGGCGACCTGTTGCGACCCGATAATTCCAAAGTCGATGCCGTGGACGATGACTGGGATAAATTTTCGTCGTTTTCCACTTACGATAAATTCACGCGCGACTGGCTCTCGGCCGCGCGCCGCCTGCTGAAACCCGATGGCGCCATCTGGGTCATTGGCAGCTACCACAACATCTTCCGCGTCGGCGCCCAGCTGCAGGATATCGGCTACTGGGTTTACAACGACATTGTTTGGCGCAAAGCCAACCCCATGCCCAACTTCAAGGGCACGCGCTTCACCAACGCGCATGAAACCCTGATCTGGGCCGGCAAAAGCGAGAAAACGCGCCCCACCTTCAATTACGAAGCCATGAAAGCCTTCAACGAAGACTTGCAGATGCGCTCCGACTGGTTCATCCCCATCTGCTCGGGCGCCGAACGCTTGAAGAAGGGCGACGGCGAAAAAGTTCACCCCACGCAGAAGCCGGAAGCCTTGCTCCAGCGCATTATTTTAGCCACCACGCGCCCCGGCGATGTGATCCTCGACCCGTTCTTTGGCACCGGCACCACGGGCGCCGCCGCCAAGCAGCTGGGCCGCAGCTATATCGGCATTGAACAGGATAAAGGCTACATCGCCGCCGCCACGCGCCGCCTCTCCAACATTGAAATCATCACCGACGCATCGCTTCTCAAAATCCACGCCAAGCGCGAAGAAATCCGTATTCCCTTCGGTCAGTTGCTGGAACGCGGCCTCATCCGCCCCGGCCAGGTGCTGTGCGATGAACGCAAACGCTTTTCGGCGCGCGTGAAAGCCGATGCCAGTTTGATTGCCCATGCCCCGATGGGCGAAGTGATCGGCTCCATCCACAAAGTCGGCGCCGAAGTGCAGGGCGCGCCCGCCTGCAACGGCTGGGCCTTCTGGCATTTCGAGCCGAAAAAAGGCCTGCTGCAACCCATCGATATCCTGCGCCAGCAGGTGCGCGCGGAAATCGGCGCGAAACCTAACTAACCTCATTCCCGCGAAAGCGGGAATGAGGTAACCAGCGTTACATCGGCGTATAATAATAAAACCGCTGCGTATATTGCGGGTCAGCGAAAAATTCAATCGAGTGCAGCACCGACTTCACCAGCGCCACCGAATTCGCCGCCTGCTTTTTGCTATAGACCGATGGCCCCAGATAATCTGCATCCAGAATATCGATGTTGAAGCGAATGTAAGCAATGCGCTGGGAATTCCCCTGCATATTAAATTTCTGCGCCAAGTCCCGCGCCTGTTCATCCGTAAGGCGCAATCCCGGCAGCGTCACCGGATTGTTTGTAACCACGCGGAAAGAGCTTGGCAGCAGCTTTGACTCCGGCTTGGCGCAGACGGGGTCGATGGTGCGGGAATCCGTATTGAACGTATTCACGCGGTCCAGTTGGTTCTGCTGGTTGAATAAAAAATACTTCGATTCCGCATCATACCGCCCGAACTGGATGGAAGATTTTACCGCTAATCGCGTGGGAAAACTGGCCTTGTGCGTGGCAAGCCAGGCCTGCACGGCCTTGCGCGCTTCCGCCCAGCGGAATTCATCGCGGTAGCTGCCATGCACCACATCGCAATGCGCGGCCATGGTGTAGCCATCCAGAAATTCCTGATTGTCCGGCTTGAAACGCTCCAGCTTGATCAGCGCCTGCAGCACATTCACGTAATTGAGATCGGGCACCTCTTCAACCGGCGCCGCCTGCGCCGATAACGGCGCCAGCATACAGGCCAGCAGAACCACGCGTAGCATTCGCATCATTTCCATTCGCTCTCAGCCGCCGCAAAAACTTTTTTCATCAGGGTGGGAAGCGCCAGCGTGCCCAGCCGGCGTTTGGCGACCCACCGCATATCATCCTGCGCCTTAAATATGGTCGGGGCATGGCCGCGGCGCAACCTGAGGTGCAGCGTAAAATGCGAAAAAACGTGGATAATTTCAGCTTTGCCCTGCCATTTCAGCTTCGGCAGGCCTGCAAGCACCGTGCTTTTCGCTTTCTTTTCCTGCCATTCGCCGGAAGGAAATTCCCACATGCCGCCCAAAAGCCCGGCTTCGGCGCGCTGGCGCAAAAGCAAACGGCCTTCTTTATCTTCCACCACAAACACATCCGCATATTTATGGGGCGTGGCTTTGGCCTTCCCTTTGATGGGATATTTTTCCATCGCGCCTTCCGCGAATGCGCGGCAATTTTCCCGCCACGGGCAGGATGCACAAGCGGGGCTGCGCGGCGCGCAGATCAACGCGCCGAGTTCCATGATCGCCTGCGCATAATCCCCGCAGCGCTGCTCCGGCACCAGCGCACGCGCCTTTTCAGTGACTGCTTTCCGCAACGCGCCGCCGGTTTCTTGCAACGCATAAATCCGCGCGATCACGCGCTCCACATTGCCATCCACCACCGACGCTTTCTGCCCGAATGCAATCGCGGCGATTGCCGCCGCCGCATAGGGCCCGATACCGGGCAGCGTAATCAGCGCCGCCTCCGTGCCGGGGATTTTGCCCTGATATTTCGCCACAACCGCCTTGGCGCAGGCATGCAAAAACCCGGCGCGGCGGTAATACCCAAGGCCGGCCCAGGCCGCGCGCACACTCTCCAGCCGTGCCCTGGCTAAATCTTCCACGCGCGGCCAGCGTTTAATGAAATTTTTGAAATACGGCACAACCGTCTTCACGCCCGTCTGCTGCAGCATGAATTCCGAGACCATCACATGGTACGGGTTCGGCTTTTTGCCCGGCAAAGCCCGCCACGGCATGGCGCGCTTGTTGGCATCATACCATTTCAAAAGCTTAGCGGGCATATCAGAAGGGGCTCGTGTCATGTACGGCTATTCTATATAATAGCCGGCATTCGGAAAGTTGATTCATGAACCGCGCTTTTTCCAACCAGCCTTTGGGCAAAACGCTTGAGACCCTCGCCGGCAACGTGCTGGGCGCGGAATGGCGCGTCATCCGCCTCCTGCTATCCCAGTGGCCGCAGATTGTGGGCGAAGAATATGCCAAGCATTCCTGCCCCGTGGGCGTCAAAATTATCCCGCACCCGGAGGCGCGCGATAAAGCGCGCCTTACCATCCGCATCCCCGGCGCGCTGGCGCCTGAATTCCAGATGCAGGAGCGCACCATTTTGGGCCGCGTTAACCGCCTGATGGGATACGATTTCGTTGAGAAACTGGTGCTGGAACATAAAATCGCGCCACCCAAATAAACCTCATCCCCGCGAAAGCGGGGATCCAGGGGACTGGGCCGTTATCAGTGCATATTCCGCCGCAGGCGCAGCAGCCGGTCGGCATACCGGCGGCCCAGGCTCTGGATCAGCCGCGTCATTTCCTTGGTCGAAAACAGCTCGGCACTGCGTTCACGCTCACGCCCGACCGGTAGGATCGACAGACGCTCGAT
>JBEHYA010000048.1:0-14610 GCA_048498415.1 Pseudomonadota bacterium | reverse complement strand
GGGGATAAAGGGGAGGGCAATCCTCCCCTTTATGTGAATTCTTTAAGTGGGGAGGATTGCCCGCCCCTAACCCCTCCCGAAGGGAGGGGGATGGGATTTCTTCCTGTCTAACCAACCCCGCCTATTTTCGCAAGGATTGCGGCTGGAATACGGCGAACACCGCCAGCCTTATCAATACAGGCCAGCTGGATCTCGCCGCTAACCAGCACGGTGCCGTTCTTTATCACTTTTTGATACATCACAAGCGAGGCCGCGCCGGTCTCGTGAATCACCGATTGAACGATAAGGTCATCCGCCAGCCTGGCCGGCTTGTGGTAATCAACCGTGCAGCGGCGCACCACGAACATGGAACCATCATCGATCATCGCGGCGTGATCGACGCCCGTATCTTTCAACATTTCAGTACGCGCGCGTTCCATGAAGCGTAAGTAATTCGCGTAATACACAATGCCGCCGGCATCGGTATCTTCCAGATAGACGCGAACCTTAAATTCATGCGGCGCTGTCATCGCCATTCCCGTTAAGTAGCGAGAGTTGATCGGCAGGACGGGTGGGCGCGGTAAGACCCAGATGCTTGAACGCGGCATCGGTGATCATGCGGCCGCGCGGCGTGCGTTGCAGGAGGCCTTGCTGGATGAGATAGGGCTCCACCACTTCTTCCAGCACGTCGCGCTGTTCGGAAAGCGCGGCGGCCAATGTATCGATGCCCACGGGCCCGCCATTATAAAATTCGGCGATATGGCGCATATAACGCCGGTCCATCGCATCAAAGCCCTTGGCATCGATATCAAGGCGCAGCAGCGCGTGGTCGGCCAATTTGGCATCAATGATTTTGGATTTTGCAACGGAAGCAAAATCGCACACGCGCCGCAGCAGGCGGCCTGCCACGCGCGGCGTGCCGCGTGAACGCCGCGCAATTTCGGCGGCGCCCTGCGGCGAGACTTCCATGTTCATGACGCCGGCGGCCCGCGTGATAATTTTCTGCAACTCTTCCTGGGTATAGAATTGCAGGGCCAGCGGAATGCCGAAGCGTTCACGCAAGGGTTTGGTGAGAAGGCCGGAACGCGTGGTGGCGCCCACTAATGTGAACGGCGGCAGATCGATTTTCACAGAACGCGCCGCGGCGCCTTCGCCGATTACTAAATCCAATTGGAAATCTTCCATCGCAGGATAAAGAATTTCTTCCACCGCCGGGTTCATGCGATGGATTTCATCGATGAACAGAACATCGTTGGGCTGCAGGTTGGTGAGAATAGCGGCAAGGTCACCCGCCCGCGCCAGAACCGGGCCGGAAGTGGAACGAAACCCGGCGCCAAGTTCCCGCGAGATGATCTGGGCGAGGGTGGTTTTGCCCAGACCCGGCGGCCCGAACAGCAGCGCATGATCAAGCGCTTTGCTGCGCATCTTGGCGGCTTCAATAAAGACGGCCAGATTTTCTTTTAACGCCTGCTGGCCGATGAACTCTTTGAGCGTTTGCGGGCGCAGGCTGACGTCGTCGTTCTCCAGCTTGTCTTTACTTAATAAGATGTTGGGTGCGGCGGTCATGTTTTTACCTTAACGTTTCGGCGCAAGGTCTTGCAAGGCAAGGCGAATAAGTTCGTCAAAGCCGGTATCGGGTGCGTTGGCCAGCACGCCCATGACCGCACTGAACGCCTGATCGCGCCGGAAGCCCAGGTTGACAAGGGTCGAGACCGCATCGCTGGCCACGTTCGATTGTTCCGCCACATGAACGGTTCCCGCCGCAAACCCCACAACCGGGGGCAGGCCGATGCTCATGGCTTTATCTTTAAGTTCCGTGACCAACCGCGCGGCAAGTTTTGGCCCCACGCCATCGGCCGTCGCCAGCAACGCCTTGTCACCGCTGGTGATCGCGCTCGCCAATTGTTCGGGCGTGAGCGTGGAGAGAATGGAAAGCGCAACCTTCGCGCCCACGCCCTGCACGGTGGTGAGAACCTTGAAGGCTGATTTTTCAGCGGCGCTATAGAAGCCAATTAATGTGATCGCATCTTCGCGCACCTGCGTTTCAATATGCAGGGTGGTTTCGCTCTGGCCTTCCAGTTGCCGCAGCGTGCGGGCGGAGCACAGCACCACATAGCCCACGCCGTTTACATCCACCAGCACGTGGGTATCATCAAGAAATTCCAGCAGGCCGCGGAGTTTGCCGATCATGACGCCTCCAGCATTTTCATGCCGCGGTGATGGGCGTGGCAGATTGCTACAGCCAGTGCATCCGCGGCATCCGGCGTTGCGGCATCGGACGCGGGCAGCAGCATTTTGACCATACGGGCTACCTGTTCCTTATCGGCATGGCCATAGCCGGCGATGGATTTTTTCACAACATTCGCCGCATATTCCGCCACGCTGATGCCGATTAAAGCCGGCGCCAGCATCACCACGCCGCGCGCCATACCCAGCTTGAGGGCGCTGGCCGCGTTCTTGTTCACGAAAGTTTCTTCCACCGCCGCTTCAGCCGGCGCATGGGTTGCCATAATTTCTTTGAGCGCGTCGTGTAACTTGGCCAAACGATCTGCCATGCCAAGCCGGGAAGGGGGATCAATGCAGCCGCAGGCGACAAAACGCAGCGCGTTGCCTTCGCTCTCGATCACGCCCCAGCCGGTGTGGTTGAGGCCGGGATCGAGACCCAGAATGCGGGTGGCATGGCTCGTGATTCGCGACATGGCGTAAAGCCTATCATGTGTGCGATGATGGTTGAACTGCGAAACAGGAGAACGCCATGCGCCGCTTACCCGCTTTCAGCCTCGCTTTTATTGCCTGTCTGGCCGGCGCGCCAGCGTTTGCCAAAACGCCGCCGGCGCCCAAGGCCGATGGGTTTGCCGCCTGTTTTGCTTACTATGAAGTCGCCACGCCCTGCCGCGCTAATTACGTGCAGTATATGGAAGACGATGCGAAAGCGCTGGATCAGGCCAAGGCCACCCTGCGCAGCAAAGGCGAAGCCATCCTGGCCGCGCAGTCGCCCGCCAAAACGCCCGAACAGATCACGGCCGCTTTTGATGCCGCCGTGCAGAAGCATATCGCCACCCTGCACGAAAGCATGAGCGCCGAATGCGAGATGGAAGATTTGACCGATCTGGACAGCGATAACGCCAAAACTTGCGAAGGGCTGGCGGATTATACGCCCGGCGCCAATATCACCGTGGCCGCGCCCGCCGCGGAAGACTAATTTTTCTGCATCCAGTCGTGGCACAGCGGCCCATGGCCGTGGCCGATGCCCGGCGCGTTTTTGAGCGCGCCCTGCACATATATATGTGCGGCCTTTACAGCTTCCGCTAACCCCACGCCTTTTGCCATATAACTCGCAATGGCGCTGGCCAGCGTGCAGCCGGTGCCGTGCGTATGGATCGTGTTCTGACGTTTGGCCGAGAGTTCGGTGAAGTTCGCGCCATCAAACAAAATATCGATCACCGGATCGGCGTTTAAATGCCCGCCTTTGATCAGCACGGCTTTGGCGCCCAGCTTGTGCAAATCCTTCGCGGCCTGTTTCATATCTTCGGTTGAATGAATGGCGCGGCCCAGCAGCGCCTCGGCTTCCGGCGCGTTGGGCGTGATTAAGGTGGCCATGGGAATAAGTTTGGTTTTCAGCGACGCAATCGCGCTTTGATCAAGCAGCGACGCGCCGCCCTTGGCGATCATCACCGGGTCAACGACAAGCGGAATATTTTTGCCTTTCAGGGCATTTACCGTGGCCTCAATGATCGGCGCATCGAACAGCATGCCGGTTTTAATGGCATCCGCGCCGATATCATCCAGCACCGCGTTGATCTGCGCCGCTACAACCTCCGGCGGAATGGCATGCACGCCCGTCACGCCTTTGGTGTTCTGCACCGTGATCGCGGTAATGGCGGTTGCGCTATACACACCAAGCGCCGAAGCGGTTTTGATATCGGCCTGAATGCCTGCGCCGCCGCCGCTATCGGAACCCGCGATGATGAATAAACGTGGTTTCATGATGCTAATATAAACACAACCTCATCCCCGCGAAAGCGGGGATCCAGCTTAAGCTGCGTCTGCAGCTAAATATGGATGTGCGCCGACGCGCAGAAAGCACTGGATTCCGGCTTTCGCCGGAATGAGGTGGAGAGAATTAAGCAGCTTTACGAATGGTCTCGCACAGGCTTGCGATCACATCATCGATGAGCTTTTCATCATCGCCTTCCGCCATCACGCGCACCAATGGCTCGGTGCCGGATTTCCGCACCAGCAGGCGCCCGGAATTACCCAGTTTCTTTTCCGCCGCCTGAATGGCGTTCTTTACGCCCGCATTTTCCAGCACGCTGCCTTCCACGCGGATGTTGGAGAGCTTTTGCGGCACGGGCGCGAATACGTTCAACAACTCGCTGGCGCGCTTTTTCTTTTGCACCAGCACGGCCAGCACTTGGAGTGCCGCCATCAAACCATCGCCCGTGGTGTTGAAGTCGTTCATAATAATATGGCCGGATTGCTCGCCACCCAGATTGCAGCCATGGGTCTGCATGGCTTCCACCACATACCGGTCGCCCACGCTGGCGCGGTGCAAGGTAAGGCCTTTGCTTTTCAGATAACGTTCCAGCCCAAGGTTCGACATGACGGTGGCGGCAATGCCGTTGCCGCGGAGCTTGCCGGTTTCCTGCCAGTTGCTGGCAATGAGCGCCATGATCTGGTCGCCATCCACGCGGCTACCTTTTTCATCGGCAATAATCACGCGGTCGGCATCGCCATCTAATGAAATGCCGATATCGGCGCGGTGAGCGACCACGCTTTCCTGCATGGCATCGGTATGGGTGGCGCCGCATTTATCATTGATGTTCACGCCGTTGGGGGAGACGGCCACCGGAATAACTTCCGCGCCCAGTTCCCACAGCACAGCCGGCGCCACGCGATACGCCGCGCCATTGGCGCAATCAATCACAATGCGCAGGCCATCCAAACGAACCCCGCGCGGGAAGGAGTTTTTGACGAATTCAATATAGCGGCCCTGATCATCCAGCCGCACCGCGCGGCCAATTTCGGCGGGGCCGGCGGCATGCGGGGTTAAATCGGTTTTCATCAGCGCTTCAATCTGTTGTTCCACATCATCCGACAGCTTGTTGCCATCGGGCCCGAACAGCTTGATGCCGTTATCATCGAAGGGGTTATGCGAAGCCGAGATCATCACGCCGAGATCCGCACGCAATGAGCGCGTGAGCATGGCGACCGCCGGCGTGGGCGCCGGGCCCAGCAACGTCACATCCATACCCATGGCGATGAAGCCGGAGGTGAGCGCGGGTTCAATCATATAGCCGGAGAGGCGCGTATCTTTGCCAATAACCACGCGGTGGCGGTGATTGCCGCGGCGGAAATGCACGGCGGCGGCCATGGCCAGTTTGAGGAGGGTTGGCGCCGTCATGGGTTCCAGGTTGGCTGTGCCGCGCACGCCGTCGGTACCAAAGAATTCGCGGGTCATGAGTGCTCTTTCTGAAAGTCGGCCCAAGTACCTAGGAAACTAGAATATTGTACTGACGTCGTAACATCACCGATGTTTACGGCTTCTTGCAATCGTTTTTGCGGCACGCCCATGAAAATACAGTTAAAATGCCTGCCAGATTCAAGATTTTGTTAAGCTTGCACCGCTAAAGTTCTGCCTTCATTTGCCTTAATTTCTCGAGATTCGTCGATGGACGCCGCTGCCCAAAATACCCAAGCCGCTACCGGCGCGAAGGATGCCGCGACGCATTTCATTTTCACGCACAAAATCTTCTCGATCGAGCAGTGCAAATTCTCGCTCAACGGCAACGACAAAATGCCGTGCTTCTACGTGCCGTTCGCCGACACGCAGGTTGCCGCCATCGAACTTCGCAAACTGAAAACCGAATTCAACATCCCCGATGACTCGCCGGATGCCGCTTTGCTGTTGAAGGTCGAGAAGGGTTTGAATTATGTGCGCGAGATCCGCCCCAACGACAGCATCCCCCGCGAAATTCTCGATGGCAGCGCGTCGTGGTCGGTGGAGCAGCACCATAAAGATCTGGCCTCGTGCAAGCTCAACCAGGAACTGATTTTCTGGATGACCGGTTTCCGCGGCGAGTTCCCGTCGCTCGACACCATGCTGCGCGAGCAGAAAGAGACCGAAAACCGCAATATGCTGAAGGATGCGCACAAGAAGCTGATGCAGCTGATGGGCGTGCCCGATACCAAGATCACCGCCCAGCGCGTGGCCGACATCAGCCGCGAAATGTGCTATATCGAGGCTTTGCGCGAACGCACCGGCAAAGTTTCGGAAATTGCGCAAAAGCTTGCCTCGTTCAGCGCGGCGTTCAAGAAGGAAACCTCGTTTGTCGCCGAGATCATGCGCATGCAGGATCTGATGCGTCGTGCGCTGCGCCATTTCGGCGAAAAGTTCCAGCGCGTGGATGGCCAGTTCAAGGAAATTTCAAAAGCGCTCAGCAATAACGCGGCGACCATTGGCGTGATCCGCGATGTGCGCGACGAACTCCATATGGAACTCAAGAAGTGGGACGAGCATTTCCCCATCTGGGCCGAGCTGAAAATCGAGCGCACGGACGATCTGGAACGTATCTTCCGCAACTTCTACCGCTTTCTGGCCGAAAACTACATGGAACAGCAAAGCTGGGGCGGCGCGAAGAAGAAGTAATTAAGTACCTCATTCCCGCGAAAGCGGGAATCCAGCTAAAGCTGCGTCTGCAGCGAAAAATAACAATATAAATAATAGCCCAGTCCCCTGGATCCCCGCTTTCGCGGGGATGAAGTGTATTATTTGTTCAATCTATTTTTGATGATTTCGGCCACGACCGCCGGCTCCGCCAGCGTCGAGATATCGCCAAGCTGGTCTTCTTCGCCCGCGACAATCTTCCGTAAGATACGCCGCATGATCTTGCCCGAACGCGTTTTAGGCAGGCCGCTGGCAAACTGGATATGATCGGGCGTGGCGATAGGGCTAATTACTTTCCGCACATGCTGGGAGAGTTCTTTAGCCAGCGCCTCGCTGCCGCTTAAGCCCGCCTTCAAAATTACGAACGCATAAATGCCCTGGCCTTTGATATCGTGCGGGAAGCCGATCACGGCAGCTTCCGCAACGCCGGAATGGCCCACCAGCGCGCTTTCAATTTCCGCCGTGCCCAGCCGGTGGCCGGCCACGTTCAGCACGTCATCCACGCGGCCGGTGACCCAGTAATAGCCATCCGCATCACGCCGGGCGCCGTCGCCGCTGAAGTAGTAGCCGGGATAGGCTGAAAAATAGGTTTCCTCAAAGCGCTTATGGTCGCCGTAAATCGTGCGGGCTTGTCCCGGCCATGAATCCGCGATGCACAGATTACCTTCTGCTTCGCCGGTTTTTTCCTTGCCCGTGTCATCGACCAGTACGGGCTTCACGCCAAAGAACGGCAGCGTGGCGGAGCCGGGCTTGAGCGGCGTGGCGCCGGGTAATGGCGTGATCATCATGCCGCCGGTCTCGGTCTGCCACCAGGTATCGATGACCGGGCAGCGTTCGTCGCCCACCACGCGGTAGAACCACAGCCACGCTTCCGGGTTAATCGGCTCGCCCACACTGGCGAGAATGCGCAAAGACGCGCGGCTCGTGCGCTCTACATATTCGTCGCCCTCACGCATGAGTGCCCGCACGGCAGTGGGCGCGGTATAAAGAATACTCACCTTGTGCTTATCCACGATCTGCCAGATGCGCGAGGGATCGGGGTAATTCGGCACGCCTTCATACATCAGCGTGGTAAGCCCGTTGGCCAGCGGCCCGTAAATGCCATAGGAATGGCCGGTCACCCAGCCGATATCGGCGGTGCAGAAATAAATATCGCCATCCTGCGCATCAAAGGCGATTTTCAGCGTCATCGCCGCCCATAACAAATACCCCGCCACCGTGTGCAGCACGCCTTTGGGTTTGCCGGTGGAGCCGGAGGTATAAAGAATGAAGAACGGATCTTCCGCGCTCATTTCTACCGGCGCGCAGTCGGTCGAAACATTCGCCGCCAGCTCGTGATACCATTTATCGCGGGTTTTATGCCATTGCACGGTGCCTCCCGTGTGGCGCACCACCAGGACATGTTTGACCTGCGGCAGATTGATCAGCGCTTCATCCACATTCTTTTTAAGCGCCACTTTCTTGCCGCTGCGCAGGCCTTCATCCGTGGTGATTACGATTTCCGAGCCGCAATCCTGAATGCGGCCCGCTAGGCTTTCCGGCGAGAAGCCGGCAAAGACAATGGAATGCACGGCACCTAATCGCGCGCAGGCCAGCATGGCAAACGCCGCTTCCGGGATCATCGGCATGTAAATCGTGACCCGGTCGCCCTTTTTAACGCCAAGGCCTTTCAGCACGTTGGCAAAGCGGCAGGTTTCATTATAGGCCTGCTGGAATGAGATGTGGCGGGTCACGTCGCCATTATCGCTTTCCCACAAAATGGCGGTCTGGTCGGCCTTGTCACGCAAATGGCGGTCGAGGCAGTTATAGCTAACGTTTAATTTGCCATCTTCGAACCATTTGATTGAAACCGGCTTCTGAAAGCGGGTGCGCTTTATAATCCTGGGGAAAACCATCCAGTCCAGGCGTTTGGCCTGCTCGCGCCAAAAGCTTTCCGGATCGTTAAGCGCTTCGTCCATCATCGCGGCATAGCGTTTGGCGGAAACCTGTGCCTTTTCCGCAATGCTTTCTTTGATGGGGATGAGTTTGCTTTCAGTCATGGGCACACGTGAAGTCTTACGAATTTCTTCAAATAAGGTTGATGGCCGTTAACGGTTGCCGGAAACGATACAGGCATTCTGCCATTCAGGTGAAAAGGCGCAATACTTCGTTCAGAATTCCCAAGAAAGTTTTACCAGAAATCATGCGTGGCCACGCCAAAAAAGCTTAAGTTTTCAGCAAGTTATCTTTAACACGGTTTTAGGCAATGCCCGACATAATGCACCCATCAACGAGCACTAAAAAAGATTCTTGAGGGGATAAGGTCATGTCGATGGAAACGGAATTCATGGGCGCGTATGGCGGTGTAGACGATACGCTGGAACGCCTGGTCGCAATGACCAACCAGACCAATCTGGTCGCCTTAGATAAAACTCTCGCGGCTATCCGCCGCTCGCCGGCCACCACCTATGCCGCGGCTGCGGCGCGCGTGGGTTCAATCGGTGAACGCATCGTGCGCGCCGCGCATGAAGTGGGCGCCACGCTGGGCGAACGCCGCTAAACAGGTTTCAAAAAGAGACGAATAAAAAACCCCGCTTCACGGCGGGGTTTTTTATTTTATGATTTCAGATCGTCGCGATCGAAGTCTTTCATGCCAGGATGACGATGACGCAGGGGTCGTCGTACTACGGGGGCGGTATCAATGGTTTCCCCGGATTCAGGGTGCGCGATAATGGGGGGCATATTTTCACCCCCGCGCAGCAGCGCAAGCGTACTTGGCCGGGTGTCCATCGATTGTAGCAGGATATCAAGGGTTTTATTGCCCATTTCCATCAGATCATAGTTGTCTGGAGCGGCCTCTTCCTTATCGCCGCGCACATCGGCGCACATAAGGTAATGGTCGTAAGCCTTCATAACCGGCTCGCCGTTTTCATCCGTCGGGTGGATCTGTGGGTCGAAATAAGCCCGGGAAACCGCCATAATCAAATTGGTACTGGCGGGTGTCTCCCGGCCGGAAATATGTTCGGTGAGCAGGCGATGGTCGGTTGTGATGCCGCGCAGAAGCTGTAATTTTTTTTGATAGGCCTGATGTGCTTTGAGCTGCGTGGCCGGGTCGGCACTCTGGGTGTCGAGGGCGATCAGCGTGAGATCGGCTGCATGCTTGCTGGCAAAGCGCACAATCCAGACTAAAATCTGTTGCGCAGTGACTAAGGGGTATTGGTTTTCTAACCCGTGATCTGTCATTCAATAATATCCAAAAATATCGCTAGCCAATTTATCGTCGGCGATACGCAAGTAAAAGCTTTATTTTCAATATAGGGTTAACGCCGATTATTTGGCCAACGCGTTAATTTGCTTCCATTCTTCTGCCGTGACCGGGCTTACGCTGAGGCGTGATTGTTTGACGAGGGCCATGTTTTTTAATTTCGCATCGCTCTTTATATCTTTGAGTGTGACCGGTGTTTTTAACGGCTTTACCGGCTTCACATCCACGGCAACGAATTTGCCGGTTTTATCGGTCGCATCGGGATAGGCGGTCTTCGTCACTTCCGCGATGCCGACAATTTCAAGGCCCTCGTTGGAGTGATAAAAGAAAGCCTCATCGCCTTTCTTCATCGCCTTAAGATTATTCGCAGCCTGATAATTGCGCACGCCCGTCCAGCCGGTTTTGCCGTCTTTGACAAAGGTCGCCCACGCATAGGCGGAAGGTTCCGATTTGATCAGCCAATACGCCATATCATTCACCCATCGCTAAAGGCCGCGCCAGCATGGCCTCAATCGTCGCGTTCACATCCTTGCCATCGTGCAGAATGGCATAGGCGGCATGGCAGATCGGCATATCCACATTATGTTTATCCGCCAGCCGCTGCACGGCGCGCGCGGTTGCAACGCCTTCGGCGACCGTATGGCGTTCGGCCAGCACATCCTGCAGCTTGCGGCCCTGACCCAGCGCCAGACCCAGCGACATATTGCGCGACTGCGGCGACGAGCAGGTGAGAACAAGATCACCAAGACCTGATAAACCCGTGATCGTCTCCGGCCTTCCGCCAACCGCCACGGCGAGGCGCATCATTTCCGCAAGGCCACGCGCAATCATCGCCGCGCGGGCGTTTTCGCCTAAGCCGCGGCCCACCACAATGCCGCAGGCAATCGCCAGCACGTTCTTGACCGCGCCGCCAATCTCCACACCGGCCATATCGGTGGAAGGATAGGGGCGCAGGCTCCGGCTGCCCAGTTTCAAGCACAAGTTACGTGCAAGCTTTTCATCGTTTGAGGCAATGCTGATGGCGGCCGGTAAGCCCTTGGCAACTTCCGCTGCGAAAGTCGGGCCCGAAAGTACGGCAAGCGGCAGGCCGGGCAGTTCGGCGGCGGCAATTTCGTGCATCAATTGCCCGGTCTCGATCTCGATGCCTTTGGCGCACAGCACCAACGGAATGGTTTTGGTCAGCTTGGCTTTAATCGCGCGGCAGGTGCTACGTACATACTGGGCGGGGGCGACCAGCAGCAGCACGTCGTGGTCGTTCAGGCCATCAAAACCTTCGCGCGCTTCCAGCGTGGGCTGCAGTTTGATGTTAGGTAAAAATGCGCAGTTGATGTGATGGCTGTTAATGCCTTCCACCACATCATGCTCGCGCGCATAGAGGCGCACGTTGTGATTGCTGGCGGCAAGGCTTTGCGCCAGGGCCGTGCCCCACGCGCCGCCGCCGATCACGCCAATGGATAGTGCCTGTTCAGTCATGGCTGGAACTATAGTTGCTCAGGCGCGTTCGGCAAGTGGCCAGCGCGGGCGCGGCTTGATGGCGAGTGAATCCGTAAGCCCCAGCCGCAGTTTCTCGATGCCCGCCCAGGCAACCATGGCGCCGTTATCGGTGCACAGGGAAGGCGGCGGCACCACCAAAGTCATGCCCGCATTCTCCGCCGTTGTTTGCAGCGCGGTGCGCAGCGCCTGATTGGCCGCCACGCCGCCCGCCGCCACCAGCGCATGGCCGGGGCCGTGGCTTTCACTAAATAATGTAATGGCGCGTTTCGTGCGGTCGGCCAGGCAAGCAGCGACAGTTGCCTGAAAGCTTGCGGCTAAATCGCATTTATCTTGGGCCGACAGGGGCGCGTGCTTTTCCGCCGCGACGCGCACCGCCGTCTTCAAACCCGAAAAAGAAAAATCGCAGTTATCTTTGCCCAGCATCGGCTGGGGTAGGGGAAAGCGTGTGGCATCGCCGGTAGACGCCGCGCGTTCCACCGCCGGCCCGCCGGGAAAACCTAAATCGAGAAGCTTGGCAGTTTTATCAAAAGCTTCGCCCACCGCATCATCAATCGTGGTGCCATATAAGGTGTAACGGCCCACGCCTTCCACGGCCAGCAGCTGGCAGTGCCCGCCGGAGATCAAAAGCAGCAGATAGGGAAAATGCACATCATCGGTCAGCCGCGCGGTAAGCGCGTGGGCTTCCAGATGGTTCACGGCCAAAAAAGGTTTGTTCAGCGAGAGCGCCAGGGCCTTGCCGGTCATGGCGCCAACCATCACGCCGCCGATCAGGCCGGGGCCGCAGGTGGCGGCAATGCCATCAAGGGCCGAAAGTTCGATGCCGGCATCTTCCAGCGCGTGGGCGATGAGCGAATCGAGATGATCGAGATGCGCGCGGGCGGCGATTTCCGGCACCACGCCGCCGAAGCGGCGGTGTTCATCCAGCTGCGTGATCAGGCGCTGCGCGCGGATGCGGCGCGTATCATCCACAAGCGCGGCCGCCGTTTCATCGCAGGAAGTCTCAAGGCCCAAAACCAGCATGGAAAAAGCTTATAGGGGATGCTTGTGCAGCCGGAAAGGCTTTATTAGTATTGCTTGCAGCAGGGCGGTTCAGCCCTGCGGTTTTCCGCTTTTTGGGCACGTGTTTATGTCGGGTTTCTTCCTCATTCTCATGGGTATTGCCATGGCCGCGCTGCTGGGCACGCTGTTCATCGGCGTATTCAGCATGGCCAAGGGCGGCGAGTTCAACAAAAAATACGGCAATAAGTTGATGAAGCTGCGTGTGGCCCTGCAGGCTGTCGCGCTCGTTTTCTTTCTGCTAGCAGTTTTATCATCGGCGAAAAGTTAAGGGACTTTATTCATGAAAATTCTGGTGCCCATCAAACGGGTCATTGATTACAACGTCAAAATCCGCGTCAAAGCCGACAAGTCGGGCGTGGAGACGGCGAACGTGAAAATGTCGATGAACCCCTTCGACGAAATCGCGGTGGAAGAAGCCGTGCGCCTGCGCGAAAAAGGCGCGGCCACGGAAGTGGTGGCAGTGAGCATCGGCCCCACGCAATGCCAGGATACGCTGCGTACGGCTTTGGCCATGGGCGCCGACCGCGCCATTCATGTCGCGTTTGATGGCGAGACGCAGCCGCTGGGCGTTGCCAAAGCTTTGAAAGCGATTGTGGGACAGGAAAAGCCGGAGCTGGTAATTGCAGGCAAGCAGGCGATTGACGGCGATAATAATCAGGTGGGCCAGATGCTGGGCGCTTTGCTGAACTGGCCGCAGGCAACCTTTGCATCTAAAGTGGAAGTCGCAAATGGCCGCGCCAAAGTGACGCGTGAAATTGATGGTGGGTTAGAAACGCTGGATCTGAAGATGCCGGCGATCATCACCACGGATCTTCGCCTCAACGAACCGCGCTATGCCACGCTGCCCAACATCATGAAGGCAAAGAAAAAGCCGATTGAAGCGTTTGATGCTGCATCAAAAGGCGTGGATTTAGCCCCGCGTATCAAAACGCTGAAAGTGGAAGAACCGCCCGTGCGCAAGGCCGGCATTAAAGTGCCGGATGTCGCGACGCTGGTTGATAAACTCAAAAACGAAGCCAAGGTGATTTGATATGCGTGCCCTTTTAATTCTTGAACACGCTGCCGGTAAAATCACGCCCGCTTCCCTGCATACGCTCTCAGCCGCCAAAAAAGTCGGCGCGCCGGTGGATGCCGTGCTGTTCGCCGATGCCGATAACGGCCTCTCAGATGCTGCCAAGCAAATCGCCGGTATCGAAAAGCTGTTCGTCTCGGTCGCCCCGCATTTTGCCGGTAATTTGGCCGAAAACATCGCGCCGGTAGCGGCAGGTTTGGCCAAAAACTACACGCATGTGTTTGTGGCCGCGACCAGCTTCGGCAAAAATCTGTTGCCGCGCGTGGGCGCACTGCTGGATGTAGCCGTTGTGTCGGAAATCATTGCCGTAGAAAGTGCTGATACATTCAAGCGCCCCATCTATGCCGGTAACGCGATTGCCACCGTGCAATCGGCGGATGCCATCAAGCTGTGCACCGTACGTGCCACGGCGTTTGAAGCTGCGGCGGCGACGGGCGGCAATGCTAGCGTGGAACAACTGGCAGGCGGCAGCGATGCCGGCCTTTCGGCCTTTGTGGGTAGCGAACTTTCCAAATCCGCCCGCCCCGAACTCACGAACGCCCGCATCATCATCTCAGGCGGCCGTGGCTTAGGCTCGGGCGAAAACTTCAAGATGCTGGAACAACTGGCCGATAAACTGGGCGCTGCGATTGGCGCAAGCCGCGCGGCGGTTGATGCCGGCTATGTGCCGAATGATTATCAGGTGGGCCAGACCGGCAAGATCGTGGCGCCCGACCTTTATATTGCCATCGGCATTTCCGGCGCCATTCAGCATCTGGCTGGCATGAAAGACAGCAAGGTGATTGTTGCCATCAACAAAGACCCCGATGCGCCGATCTTTCAGGTCGCGGATTACGGGCTGGTGGGCGATCTGTTCCAGATCATCCCTGAACTCACGGCCGCTGTAGGCAAATAAACATTGGCCAAATAAGGGCTTGGCCATTTGGGGCGAATAAGCTAAAAAACCCGCCGACGGAAGGGTGGCAGAGTGGTCGATCGCGGCGGTCTCGAAAACCGTTGTGCCCGCAAGGGTACCGGAGGTTCGAATCCTCTCCCTTCCGCCATTAAAAAGGGCACCGCAGCGGGCCCTTTTTACTGGCGGAGGTGCGGCGGTGG
>JBEHYA010000047.1:0-15204 GCA_048498415.1 Pseudomonadota bacterium | reverse complement strand
CGTTCAAGCCCGCAAGCGCCAAACACACGATAAACCGCTGGATTTTGGGCGAATTGAATGAAGCCATCAAAACCACCACGCGTGCGTTAGACAGCTACCGTTTCGATGAAACCGCCAACGGGCTCTATCAATTTGCCTGGAACATTTTTTGCGACTGGTATCTGGAACTGGCTAAACCTTTATTCCAAAGCAGCGACGAAGCGGTAAAAGCAGAGACGCGCGCCTGCGTCGCCTTTGTGCTCAACACGCTTTTGCATTTACTGCAACCCGTCATGCCCTTTATTGCGCAGGAAATTCACGCGGCGCAGCGCGGCGAAAAAGATATGTTGATGAAGGCCGCTTGGCCATCGGAGAAAAACATTCCGGTTGATGCCGCCGCCATGGAAGAAATCCGCTGGGTGCTGCAGGTCATCAGCCTCATCCGCTCGGTGCGGAGCGAGCTGAACGTGCCTGCCAACGCCAAAATCAACGTGATCGTGCAGGGCGCTGATAATGCCGAGAAACAGCGCCTTAAAGCCTATGAAGACGTGATTTTCCGCTTGGCTCGTCTGGCCGCCATCCAATACGATGCGCCGGCACCCAAAGACGCTGCGCAGGCCGTGCTGGGCAAAGTCACCTTCGCCATGCCGCTTGCCGATGTGATTGATCTGGGCGCCGAGCGCGCGCGGCTTGATAAAGAGCGTGCCAAGCTCATGGAAGAAATCACGCGTCTTGATGCCAAGCTCAGCAACGCCAATTTCGTCGATAAAGCGCCGCCCGAAGTGCTCGATGAACACCGGGAGCGTTTGAGCACGGCCAAAACCACGCTGGCGAATTTAGATGCGGCGCGTGCAAGGCTGAGCGCGTAACAAATACGCACGTCCCGGCGAAAGCCGGGACCCAGTTTGGTTTGTAACATACAAACTGGATACCAGCTTTCGCTGGTATGTTCGTGACGGTTAGGCGTTGACAACCTTCAAAACCGTACCGTCCACGCCGGCCACGCGCATTTTGGCGCCCACGGGGGCATCCGGGCCTTCTACGCTCCACAGGCTGTCGCCCACAAAGGCTTTGCCCCTGCCGTTCTGAATGGCGGTCTCCAGCACCACGGTCTGGCCCACCAGCTGCGCGGCGCGCTTGCTCACGTTATTCGTGCCCATGCTGGCCAGCCGTGCCGTGAAGTATTTGCGGCTGAGATAAAACGCCACCACGCCCATCACGGCAAAGGTCAGGCCCTGCACGGCAAACGGCATGGCGGTTACCACCAGTGCCATCAGGCCCACGGCAATCGCCGCAATGCCCAGCCACAGAAAGAAAAAGCCGGAGACCGCGAGTTCAACCAGAATAAAGAACAGCCCCAGCGCCAGCCAGTGCCAGTATAGAAACGCAAAGGTCATGGCTTAAACCTCCCGCTGCCAGGGGCCGGGGGGCGGCGCAGGCGGGGAAGGCGGCGTTGCCTTTTTAGCCGGCGGCGGGGGCGGGGCGCCCGCCGGGCCACGCGGGCCGTCATTATCATTGCCAAAGGCTTCGCGCGCAATTTCCGCAATGCCGCCCAATGATCCAATCACACCCGCCGTTTCCATCGGCATGAAAATCATCTTCTTGGAAGGCGCATCCGCCATCGCCTTGAAGGCTTCAATATATTTCTGGCCTAAAAAGTAATTGATCGCCGCTGTGCTGCCGCCGGCAATCGCTTCCGATACCATTTGCGTGGCTTTGGCTTCCGCCTGGCCTTCACGCTCGCGCGCTTCGGCGCGCAGGAACGCGGCCTGCCGCTGCGCTTCGGCGACCAGAATTTCCGATTGCTTCTGGCCTTCCGCTTTCAAAATCGCCGCCTGCTTGAAGCCTTCTGCTTCCAAAATCGCCGCGCGGCGTTCGCGTTCCGACTTCATCTGGCGGGCCATGCTATCCACCAGGTCGCGCGGCGGCTGAATATCGCGGATCTCGATGCGGGTCAGCTTGATGCCCCACGGGCCCGTCGCTTCATCCACCACGTGCATCAGATTGGCGTTGATTTTGCCGCGCTGCGACAGCAATTCGTCCAGATCCATGCTGCCCATCACGGTGCGCAAATTCGTCATCACCAGATTGAGAATGGCGGTCTTTAAATTGCTCACCTCATAGGCGGCCTTGCTGGCATCCAGCACCTGAAAAAACACCACGCCGTCGGCGGTCACCATCGCATTATCTTTGGTGATCACGGCCTGGCTTGGAATATCCAAAACCTGTTCCATCATGTTCAGGCGCGCGCCCACGCGTTCTACAAACGGCATGATGAAATGCAGGCCGGGTTCCAGCGTGCGCGTATACCGGCCGAAATACTCCAGCGTGTATTCCTGGCCCTGTGAGACCACCACAATGCCCGAGCGAATAAAGACCGCGGCAACGATAATCAGAAGAACAATCGCAACTTCCATCATGGCTACTCCTGCGTGTGAAGATGGGCGAAAGCATAGCAAGAATGCAGGAAATTCAAAGCGAAACCGGACATCAAGGGATATTGCGTTAATGCGGGCCGGCGCGTAATTTATAGGCATATTTTTAAAGGATATTGCACATGACCGATACCGCCACGGATAATCCATCGCCCCTCGCGCCGGTCGATCTGGCAAGCATACCAGAGCGCACCGAGCATGACTCTTTTACAAAGTTCAACGTCGCTGCATCTGTCAGCACCGTATTTATTACGGCTGCCCTGGAAACCACCGTGTTTCATGAACAAGGCATGCACATTCTTTACGCATCGCTCACAACGCTTCTTGGCTCGGCTTTTGCCGGCAGTATCCTTGGCGCCAATTATGATCGCCGCCGCCGTGAAGCGGTGGAAGCAGAAATCCGCAGCACCAGCGAATATAGAAATTACGTGGAGGCGGCGGAATTTGTGGAGGCGCTTGAATGGCTCGCCAACAATAGGACAGAAGTAAAGCCTTTCTTTGAAAAACAGCGCGCAAAATATCCTGACGTTAGCCAGCAAATTATGGATCGGCTTGAGGAACAAACTGTTTCAGTCGCGAACGACCTTGATAAGTCGCTGACCATGGCCGGGCTCGCACAACAGGTGGCACAGGAAGCATTCTCAGTGAAACGTGATGAAATTCTTAAAACGCGTGAAAACGCTTTGCGCCCAAGTGTCCGCGAACGTGTCATGGTGGGTGCTATTCAGGCTGGCGCCGCCGCTGCGGCTTTCGTGTTTTGGCGCTTCACCGGCCATCAGCCGGGCTAAGCCTTCAGCACATCGTCAATACGGCCAAGCGTTTCCGTCTTGCCTAGAATTTCCGCGACTTCAAAAATCGGCGGGGAGACGTTGGAGCCGCTGAGGGCCGCGCGAATGGGCTGTGCGATATCGCCCAGCTTCTTGCCTTTGTTCTCGGCAAGCCCGCGCGCCTGTGCTTCAATTGCTTCGGCGGTGAATTCGTTCAGGGAAGAAATTTTTTCCTTGATTTCGGCCAGCATCGCCTTGCCGTCTGCGCTCAAAATCTTTTTCGCGCCGTCATTCAGCGGCAGGGGGCGGGCGCGCACGTAGAAGGCGGCGTTTTCTGCCAGTTCTTTCAGTGTTTTAGCGCGCTGCTTTAAACCACTCATCGCTTTGTTCAAAAGCGCCACCTGCGCGGCATTCGGTGTAAAGCCCAGCACGGCTTCTAAAAACGGCATGAAGTCCCGCATCAACCGCGCATCATCCGCGTTCTTCATATAATGCGCATTCACGCTGTCCAGCTTCACAAAGTCAAAGCGGGCGGGGCTTGAGACCACATGCTCCAGATTGAACCATTCAATTGCCTGGCTCGTGGAAATGATTTCATCATCGCCATGGCTCCAGCCAAGGCGCAGCAGATAGTTCCGCATCGCTTCCGGCAGATAACCCATCTTGCGATATTCATCGACGCCTAAAGCGCCATGGCGTTTTGAAAGCTTCTGGCCATCGGCGCCGTGAATAAGGGGAATGTGCGCGTATTCCGGAATGGGCCAGCCGAGCGCCTTGATGATTTGCACCTGGCGGAAAGTGTTGGTGAAATGGTCGTCGCCGCGAATAACGTGGGTAATGCCCATTTCATGGTCATCCGCCACCACCGAGAACATATAGGTGGGCGTGCCATCGGCGCGCAGCAGCACCATGTCGTCCATCTGCGTGTTCTGTACGGTCACTTCCCCGCGCACATGGTCTTTGATTGTGGTGGTGCCGGTTTGCGGGGCTTTTAAACGGATGACTGGCGGCACGCCTTCGGGCGCTTCGCTGGGGTCACGGTCGCGCCAGCGGCCATCGTATTTCATCGGCTCGCCCGCGGCCTTTTGCTTCGCGCGCATTTCTTCCAGTTCCTGCGGCGTGCAATAGCATTTATACGCCAGGCCCTTTTCCAGCATCTCATGCACAATTTTTGCGTGCTCATGGCGGCGGGAATACTGGAAGACAACTTCCGGGTTATCCCATTCCAGTTCCAGCCATTTCAAGCCGTCAAAAATCGCCTGCACGGCGGCTTCTGTAGAACGCTCGCGATCCGTATCTTCGATGCGCAGCACGAACTTGCCGCCGCGGTGTTTGGCGTAAAGCCAGTTGAAAAGCGCGGTGCGGGCGCTGCCAATGTGAAGGAAACCGGTGGGCGAGGGCGGAAAGCGTGTAACGACGGTCATGAGCGGCATAAAAGGGGTTCAAAAACGTGCCGATCATGGCATTTTTTAAAGCATACGCAAAGCCGCTTTATTGTGGGATATTCAGGCCTTCGCATGCTGAATCCATTGCAAAACCTTCTCGATGAACGCGACCGCTGGGCCCTGTGGCTGCCGGTATTCATGGGCATTGGGATTGCCCTTTATTTCAGCTGGGCCACCGAACCCCTTTTATGGGTGAGCGCGCTTGCCTGCGTGGTGCTGGCGATTGCCGCCTATTTTATGCGCGGGCATCTCTACGCGTTTTTCGCCGCCGCATTATTTATGGTGGCGCTGGGTCATACCGCAGCAACTATCGAAACGCGCCTGATGGCGCAGCCGATGCTGGATGATGAACTCACCGACGTCATCATCAGCGGCCGGGTGATGATCATGAACCGTCTGCCGGATGGTTATCGGTTGTGGCTGGAAGATGTGCAGGTGGAAGGATTAGCAAAAGAAGAAACGCCGCATACGGTGCGTTTAAAAATCAGATACCAGAAAGAAATCCCCGAACCCGGCAAGTGGGTTTCAGTGCGCGGGTCGCTCTATCCCCTCTCCAAACCGGCGGAGCCGGGCGCCTTTGATTTCAGGCGTTTTGCGTATTTTCAGGGCTTTGGCGGCACGGGCTACAGCCTTGGCAAATGGCGCTATTCGGAAGGTCCGCCGGCAAATTTTGCGCAGCGCTGCGCGCTGTTTTTCGAACGCATCCGCAGCAACATCGCCGAAAAACTTTTTGTGGATGGCAATTCGCGGGAGACGGCTGTCGCATCCGCGCTGATCACGGGTGATCAATCTGGGATTGATAAAGGCACCATGCAGGCGATGCGGGTTTCCGGCATCTCGCATATTCTCTCGGTCTCCGGTTTGCATATTACGCTGGTGGCGGGGCTGGTGTTCTATACGCTCCGCGCGCTGATGGCGCTGGTGCCGTATTTCGCGCTGCATTGGCCGATTAAAAAGATCGCGGCGCTCGCGGCGCTGCTGGCGGTTGCGTTCTATACCTTCATGTGCGCGGCGCCGGTGCCGGCGGTGCGTTCCATGGTGATGAGCGGGCTGGTGCTGGTCGCGATTATGGTGGATCGGCGCGCGCTTTCCATGCGTTTGGTGGCATTTGCGGCGTTTCTGGGCCTTTTGGGCGCGCCATCCTCACTGCTTGATCCCAGTTTTCAGTTGTCATTCGGCGCGGTGATGGCGCTTATCGCGGCGTTCGAGAAGAATGAGCATGCGCTATGGCAACGCTTTGAAGCGCAGGGGTGGCTGGGGAAGATTGGCATGTACATCGGCGGCTCGGTTATCACATCATTGGTCGCAAGTCTGGCGACGCTGCCGTTCATTCTTTTCCATTTTAATCAGATCAACTGGTACGGCGTGATCACCAACCTGATCGCGGTGCCGCTGAGCAGTTTCATTATCATGCCCGCCGCCGTGGTGGCGGTGCTGGCCATGCCGTTCGGGTGGCAGGCGGGGCCGTTATGGGTGATGCGGAAAGGGATTGAGTGGATGATTGACAGCGCCACGTGGGTGGCGGGCTGGCCGGGGGCGGCAACCTATCATCCCGCCATGAACGGGTGGTGGCTGGTGGTTGTGATTGCGGGCGGCCTGTGGTTTTGCCTGTGGAAGCGGAAATGGCGATATATCGGGCTTATTCCCTTCTTTTTAGGCGCCTGCGGCTTTCTGTTTGCCGAACGCCCGGATATTTTTGTGGCCCAAGGCGGCCTGCTGGTTGCGGTGCGCGATGCGGGCGGCAGCCTGATTGCCCGCGCGCGCGACCGGGAGGATTTTAACCTCCGCGTCTGGCAGCAGCGCGATGGCAAGCAGGGTGACGGGCCGGGTTACTTTGTGAACTGGCTGGATGCGGCGGAGAATGGCGGGCAGGATGATCTGGTGTGCAAGGGGCAGGACTGCGTTTATACCCATGCCGGCCACCGTGTGGCTTTTCCGATCAGTGCGGGCGGCCCGTGCAGTGCGGAGCTGGTGATCGGGCCCTTCGCCAGACGCATCTGCGCGCAAGGGGCGGTGATTGATAAAAACATGCCGGGCAACCGCGTGGTGTTTATGAAAAAAGATGAGGGCTTGCGGATAAAAGAGGCGAGCCCGGAAAATATCCGCCGCCCGTGGAACACCAGCGCCGTGGAACAAAATTCCGACATCGTTATAAAACAAGGGCTTGCGCGAATGTTCCACGTGGAACACAACGATTTGATGTAATTTACGGCTGTCTAGCAACCTATGGTTGTATATTTGATTGGAAAAAGTTTTCTGAAATTGCACGTACAGAATTTTTTATAACCAAGAGAAATTCTCTATACGAACATTCCGGCGCAAGGCGGAATCCCGTTTCCGTGCGGCTAGCAAACTGGATACCAGCTTTCGCTGGTATGTCCGTATCTAATGGGCAGGCCTTTCCCGCCTCTGGCCCCTCCCGAAGGGAGGGGAATAGAAAACCAAACTGGATCCCCGCTTTCGCGGGGATGCCTGAATTTAGCTGACTCGTCATTGCGAGGAGCCCGTAGGGCGACGCGGCAATCCATAAGGTGGGTCTGATGGAGACGCCACATGGATTGCTTCGCTGCGCTCGCAATGACGAGTCAACGGTGGGCGAGGGACGCCAGTAATTATATTCATAGAAAACAAAACGCCCCGGGGTTGGGGCCGGGGCGTTTGCTTATGCGTGGGTAGGCTGAATTAGTATTTACGCATCAGGCCGACGAGCTTGCCTTGCACCTGCACGCGGGTGGCGGGGTAGGTCATGGTGGTGTAGCGGGCGTTGGCGGGCACGAGGTCGATGACGTTGCCTTTTTTGTAGAAGCTTTTCAGCGTGACTTCCTGACCGTCGATGAGGGCGACGGCGATATCGCCGTTGGTCACGTCTTTGCATTCCTGGATGATGACGCTGTCGCCATCGTGAATGCCGGCTTCCACCATGGAATCGCCGGCGACTTCCAGAATGTAGTGTTCGCCGCGGCCTAACAGACCCGCAGGCACATCCATGAAACGCGAGTTATCGCGCAAGGCTTCAATGGCAGTACCGGCGGCGATGCGGCCGAGCATGGGAAGGGTGATGGCGTTGGCGACGCTATCGGCAACTTCACCGGCTTTGCGGGCGACGTCGTTGGCAGCGGTTTTAACAGCGCTGACGGCCTTGGCGGCGGTTTCTTTGATGTTCAATGAATCCGGTAAGCGCGTGACTTCGAGCGCGCGCGCACGGTGCGGCAGACGCTTGATGAAGCCGCGTTCTTCCAGACCGCTGATGAGACGGTGAATACCCGACTTTGATTTGAGGCGAAGCGCCGCTTTCATTTCATCAAACGACGGTGAGATACCATCGTTCGAGAGGCGGTCGTGAATGAAATGGAGTAGTTCCTGCTGTTTGCGCGTGAGCATTGTCTGTCCCCTAAAAAGATGCAGCCTAAAATTCTGAGTACTGCGGTGGGCACATCCCTTATCCAACGCGGCGGGGGCCCTTATTTTTGCCGTATTCCGACTCTGATTCGTTCGACTGCTATTAGGCTGGCCTTGTGGATAAGCGGCCATTTTCGAAGAACAAAAGAAGAATACTTCATGATGTTCTACTTTAGTTCTTTTGCAGGAGTCAAGGGGGTATGTGCGCGAACGCGTACAGGTTCCGCACTTAAAACGATTATGGCGAGGTGCAGGAATTTTGCAGCGCACTTGGCGGCAAGCAGCAAAATCTCTGGGCTAAAAAGCTAGATAATGGCCTGGGGGAGTGGCGCGTCTGCTGTGTCATCGCGGCGCTGGGGTTCGCTGATGCCAACTTTGTTGGCCTCAATATAAGCGGCCAGTTCTTCCACGGTCGGCACGTAACGCTGCGTGGCATTGAAGTCTTCCCATACGGGCCAGTGGGTTCGTTCGGCGCGCATCACGGCATCGGATAGTTTGGCGGCGGGCGCGAGAATGGCGTTTATCATATCGGCATTCTGATGATAGCGATACGTCATGCCGGCAAGTTCATGCACCCCAAGCGGCAAATGATAAGCGGCGCTGATAAGCGCTCTGAAATCATCCGGCACCAGCGCGCCATGTGCGAGCGTGAAGAAATTACGGCCCATGGCATGCGCCATTAAACGCTGGGCGGTGATATCGGCATTGCCGAAATGGCGCAGCAGACGTTCGCGGTTTTCGGGCGTGTGATAGGGCGCCAGCCTGGCGTATTTATTCAATACGGCCTGGCGGGCTTCTTCGTATGCGCCCGGGCCGCCGCCGGCCACCTCCGCTGCAGCGGTTTTTGTGGCAAAATCACCGAGAATAATGGGGTAAATGAAGTAATCGTAATCGTTCAGGGCTTCTTTAAGCCGGGCCAGCGGCGAGGCGGCGAGGTATTTCTGCATGAAGCCGGCCAGGCCTTCGCCCGCGGCGGCATCCGGCCCGGTTTCGGTGATGATGCCATAGCTGGCGGGCAGGGTGCGATGACGGATGGCTTCCTGGATCAAAAGATAATTGATCACATGGCCATAGATCTCGTGATGAACGAGGCGTTCAAGTTCGGTGCGGCGGATGGGCTTGCCCGGCCAGAAGTTGAGCACGAAACGCATGCCAACCGGATTGCCCTTATCGTCTTCGGCACGTTCATAGGAAAGGCGCGGCGCATCGGGCTGCGGCCGCGTGTTGATTTCAAAATCGAAGATGAGTTCGTTTTTATAAGCCGGATCTTTGCTGTAGACCGGAATGCCGGTGA
Organism: Pseudomonadota bacterium; assembly: GCA_048498415.1. GTDB lineage: Bacteria > Pseudomonadota > Alphaproteobacteria > UBA9219 > RGZA01 > JBEHYA01. The sequence continues at coordinate 5,885 of JBEHYA010000047.1, read as the reverse complement.
GTTTTTCGAATGCCGGGGCGCTGTTTTTAAAGGTGTCGCGCACCACGCGTTCAATGCGGGCGTGGGGCACGATTTCATCCATCGCATCGATGTTGCGCAGGATATTTTCATCATACGCAAGGCCCGCTTCATCGGCGGCTTTCTGGATGGCGGCGTGCGCCATTTCAAGCTGGGCGCTGGTGGGTTTGATGGGGCGAATGCCAAGCAGGGTTTTGATACGCTCGGTAAGCGGCGGATGCGGGCGCATGGACATGAGTTCGCCGCCATAGCTGGCCAGCGCGTGCAGGCGGCGGCTATAGGCGTCGCTGGCGGCGCCGTTTTCATAGGGCAGCTGTTCCTTGGTGAGCCGGGTGATCGCCGACTGAAGGGATTCAATCTCTTGCCGCAGGCGCGCGAGCGCGGGCACATCGCCGAACTGTTTCTCAATAACGGCGGCGCTAGCGCTGAGCGCGCGGAGCTGGCGGCCGGCTTCGGGCGATATTTTGTTTTCATGCGCGGCGCGCACATCGCAGATAACGGCCAGCGGCCCGACGATTGAATCCACACGGCCTTCGATTTTAGGGGCGCCCACCAGCTGGAAGCGGATCATGCCGTTACGGATGCCGCCTTTGCCTTTATGATAGGCGGCATCGTAGGCGGCCCATGCCATAAGGCTGGCAATGACGTCTTTATCGCGCTCCGGGTCCCAGCTCGTCGGTAACATGCTGTTCTCTTATATATACGCCTAAAATCACTTAAATAATGGCGGGCTGACGCCCGTTCTTAAACTTTATTCGAAGCTAAAATCATCACAATCTGGCGGCCTTCAAATTTTGCGTCGTATTCAACTTTCGACACATCGGCCAGAATTTCCTTCACCCGGGTCAGCAAATTCATGCCCAGTTCCTGGTGGGCCATTTCGCGGCCGCGGAATTTAAGCGTGACCTTGACCTTATCGCCTTCTTCCAAAAACGCGCGGGCACTGCGCATCTTCACGTTCAAATCGTTGTCGTCGATCACCGGGCGGAGTTTGATTTCCTTGATTTCGATGACCTTCTGTTTTTTACGCGCTTCGGCGGCTTTCTTGTGCTGCTCGTATTTATATTTGCCGTAATCGAGAATTTTACACACCGGCGGCTCGGCATTGGGCGAGACTTCCACCAGATCAAGGCCGGCAGCTTCGGCCGCATCCAGCGCTTCCTTGATCGTGACCACGCCGCGCATTTCGCCGTCTGCATCCACAAGGCGCACCGTACGGGCCATGATGTCGCGGTTAATGCGCGTATTATCTTTATCTAACGGAACGTCACGCGTTTTGGGGTCGGGCCGGGGTATTGGACTTCTCCTTGGAATTGTTAACGAAACAGGGGGCTGATGCTAGCTGCGTGCGGGATAAAGGTAAAGAGGGGGATGGGGCGCTTAAACCCTATATCTTGGCGGTTTCAGGCAAGACCGACCCCGCCAAGCACCAGGCGGGCATAATTGATGTCGCGCGGGGCGCGGCAAACATGAAGGGCCATGCGGGCGATGCCGTCATTGTGCAGCGGATTGTCTTTGCTGACTACATGGGCATCTGTCATCACGCGGCCCGGCTGGAAGCCAATTTTTTTGAGCATGCCGCTGACAACATCGGGTGGATACGCGTTCGAATTCCACATATGAAGTTCGGTACCGGCCTTGAGCGGGAAAGATTCTTCGCCGAGCGTGACAGTCATATCCTTCTTCAGGCGCAGGCCCATTTCCTTGCAGAATGCCTGTGCATTCCAGCGGTAGAAATATTCAAAATCATCGGGATTATAACCCGCTTCGCCGAACTTCACGCCAAGGTCGCGTTCCATGCGGTAGGGCAGGTTCTTCATCCATTTTTCCGCAACGGGATTGTTGTAGCCGGCTTCCTTCGATGCCTCGTCCTGATTGCAGTCGTGGCCGACAATGAGGCGGCCGCCCGTGATCGATATCACGTTGTAAATATTTTGCAGGAACTCCATGGCTTCCGGGTTGGGCACGCCATCATGCGACATGAAATTCGACATGACGTTGCCGTAAAGCAGGAAGATGGGGTTCTGGGTTTTAATAAACTGGGTGCTGAGATCGGCAAAGTCGCTGTGCACAAAGCCGACATGCAGGCCTTTAAAGCGTCGGCTCACGGTTTCCGTGGCGCCAAGCAGGTAAGTGAGCGAGTTGTCAACGCCGGTATAGCCAGCCAGATTTTCCACCGCTTCCAGGGTGGGAACGGCTTTGCTTAAAACCGACGGCACGGGGCCGGTGCCGAGATCGATTACGTCGGTTGGCTTGATGCCGCCGCTGGCAGTGATCAGTCTTTGCGTTGCGTTATCGCGGATCAATTCGCCTTCGCGGTAGTGATAATATTCCGGCAGTTCGACTAGTTCTTTATACAGATTATTGCCATTAACCTTGTCATCATCCGATTGCGGCTCGGCGTACATGAATTGGCTGAGGCCGCCGTGGCGGGCGGTCATGCTCTGGGCAGCAGCGCGAAACAGCGACAGCGTTGCCTCACGGAAACGCTGAAGCTCCATTTCGCTTGCCGCATCATCGTGCGCGGGACGAATGGTTGCTTTATCAACAGCTAAATTCATTTGCATAAATTACTTCTTTGTTTCCGGTAATTCCGCATTCTTCCACAAAACCATGAATTGCTTCTTATAGGCATCAACCAGCTGCGGGTATTGCAGCACGATGACTTGTAATTCGGGTTCCCACAAAATCATCGCCAGCTTGTCCTGATAGACATAGAACGGCGTGCCGGTGAACAGGGAGGCATCGGCCCAGCGGTATTCCGCGTAAGGCACGGTGAAATAGCTGTCGCCTTTGCGGCAAATAACTTTCTGCGTGACGTTGCCCAGCTTCTGCATGCGGGCCAGATGGTCATCGACCATGCGCTTGTCAACGGCGTCGTAGCTCTTTTCTTCAACGCCGTAGATCATGATCTCGCCGCCATTATGCGTTTGCATGGAATGGTAGATGTCGTCGAAAAAGATCTGCAGGGAGTCCGCGCCCTTGAGCACGGTGATCGCTTCGGTGCGCGTGCGCACGCCGGAACCCGGAATGAATTCAACGCCCGATTTTTCCAACGCGCCGCGGATATCCTGAATGGTGTCCTTGCGGGCGACCGTGAGGCTGTTTTCGATATTCTTGATCGAGCTCACGGCAACGCCGGACGCGGAGGCCAGATCGGACTGGCTCCAGTTCAACAAGGCGCGTGCGGCGCGGATTTGGCGTGGTTCGATCATGGCGCTCAAACGAATCGTTACGTTGGCAGTAGCTGTAAATGTTGACTGTATGGATTAGGCGCGCTGACCTTTTTTGTCAACAAATCGGAATGGTTAAATTAGTTTCGTGCAAAAGTATATTTATCTGACGATCCCTGATTTTACTCAGTAAAACCGAGCATTTCTGCGGTGTAACGGTTTTTTGGAAATAAAAAAGCCCTGCCCATGATTTTATTCGTGGGCGAGGGCTTTTATTTGAGGGCCTGCCGGATCAGGCGACCTTCAGAACGTCGTCGCCTTTTTTCCAATTGCAGGGGCAGAGTTCATCGGTCTGCAACGCATCGAGCACGCGGATCACTTCATCCACATTACGACCGACGTTGAGGCTGTTCACGGCGGCGAACTGAATGATGCCGTTCGGGTCAACGATGAACGTTGCGCGCAGCGGCACGCCCGCATCTTTATCCAGAATGCCAAGCGCGGTGGAAAGTTCGCGCTTCAGATCGGAGAGCATCGTGAACGGCAGATCTTTGAGATCCGCGTGATGGGTGCGCCAGGCATGGTGGACGAATTCGCTGTCGGTGCTGATGCCATACACAACCGCATCGCGTTCATTGAACTTGCTGTTGGCTTTGCCGAAGGCCGCGATTTCGGTGGGGCAGACAAAGGTGAAATCCTTGGGCCAGAAGAACATGATCTTCCACTTGCCCTTGTCGGACGAATTGGTGAATTCCTTGAATGCGTTCTTGACGTCAAGGCTGACCACGCCGGTCAGTTTATATTGGGGAAAAGCATCGCCAACGGTTAGCATGGCATAACTCCTGTTAGGGGTTGGGAATAGCGGATATTCATATAGGACGTTTTAAACGCCCCTTCAATCTGCCATTATACGGGCGGAAACGACCGGTGGATCATGAACGAAACGCTGTTTCTTTGTTATATCGTGGTGGGGCTGGCGCTGGTGTTCGATTTCACCAACGGTTTCCACGATGCCTCTAATTCGATTGCCACGATTGTGGCCACCAAGGTCTTAAAACCGTTCCATGCGGTGCTGTGGGCTGCGTTCTGGAATTTTGCCGCTTTTTTCATCTTTTCAACCGGCGTGGCAAAAACGGTGGGCAGCGGGTTGATTGATCTGCACTTTGTCACGCTGCCCGTCATTGTGGGCGCGCTGATCGGCGCGATTGCGTGGAACCTGCTGACCTGGTGGGTCAAGATGCCGAGCTCGTCTTCGCATGCGCTGCTGGGCGGGTATTTGGGCGCAGCGCTGTTTCATAAATATAGCCTGGATGGCTGGCACGATTTATTCGCGCCCGTGATTATGGATGGCTGGCTGAAAACGCTGCTTTTCATATTCGTGGCGCCGTTGATTGGTTATGCGATTGCGTTTGGCGTGCTGGGGATTACCAATCAGGTTTTGAAGCGGCTGCATATGAAAGGCTCGGATAAATCGCTGAAGATTTTGCAGCTGATATCCAGCGCCGCCTTAAGCTTAAATCATGGCAGCAACGATGCGCAGAAAACCGCCGGCGTGATTGCCGGCGCGTTGATGGTGGCGGGGATTGTACATAGCCCCAGCGGCGACCTGACCATTCCCGGCTGGGTGGTGGCGATGTCGTATATTGTAATCAGTCTGGGAACGCTTACGGGCGGCTGGCGTATTACGCAAACACTGGGTTTTCGCTTAACCCGCCTGCGGCCGTTGCATGGTTTTGCGGCAGAGACCGGCGCGGCATTTTCGATTTTCGTGGCGACCATGCTGCATCTGCCGATCTCCACCACGCTATCGACCAGCGGCGCCGTGATTGGCGTGGGCGCCGCGCGCGGGCGTAAACATGTGAAATGGGATATTGTAAACCGGATGGCGGCGATCTGGCTGATTACCCTGCCCAGCGCGGCGGCGTTTGGGGGCGTGGGGTATTGCGTGATTAATTTGTTTGTTAGAGCCTAAACATATGATCCCGATGTTGCCCGATGAAAATATTAAAAAAGAGCTGACCTTGGCATTGGGTACCTGTCTCTTAGCGTGGTCAACTGTTGAACACTCACTTCATATGTTATTCTCAACACGCTCAATTGACTTAGGAATGTCAAATGACGTTTGGAACTCAATCAGAAGTTTTGAAGGAAAGCTAAGAGCTGCTGATGCTGTTTTGACGAACCGCTTATCAGACGGCAAATCAGTATTAATATGGAAAAAGCTACATAATAAATTACGTCAGAAAGTTATTAGACGTAATGAAATAGCTCACTCTACAATTATTATTGCAGACGGCGAAACAGTGCTCGTTCCATATTTCTCAATAGGACGTTTTGATATTAAGCCATTGAGCGTGAAAGACCTGTATGAGAGGGCAGAATCTTTTAATAAATTAAATAGAAGTATATGTTAGCTAATTTTTCATATGTCAGTTTTGAAAGGTCAAATGCCAAAAGATCAAGAGCCAGTTCCAGAATTTATTCAAGAAATCCTTTCTATCTCTGATGAAAAACTTAAAGAAGAAATTGAGAAGATTTTCCCAAAGTAACTACGAACTTTTTTAATTAAGCCAAAATCTGTCATCCCGGAAGCGCGCTTGCGCTATCCGGGATCCCATTTAGTTTTCTTCCTATAATCATCGTTACCATGGGATCCCACATCAAGTGCGGGATGACATTGATAGTATGCCCCTG
>JBEHYA010000046.1:0-15396 GCA_048498415.1 Pseudomonadota bacterium | reverse complement strand
CAGCTTTACAAGCGCCAGCGCAATCATCATGGCAACGCCCATCATGTAGGGGATCAGCTGGTACGTCCACCCCTTGCGCTGCACCAGAAACATCACCGCGCCGCTGATGGCAACCGCCAGAAACACGCCGAAATTCATGCGGAATTTCGCATCCGGCATTTTCAGCCACAGAAAAATCCCCGCGCCCAGCACCGGGGTCAGCCCCGGCATATAATATTCGATGATCATCGGAAATTCGTAGCCGCCATAGGTGGCCGCCGTGAGCGGCAGAACTTCCTGCACGTAGGAAGGAAACGCAAAATTCAGAACGACATAAAGCGCCAGCACAAAACCAACTGCCGTGATCGCTTCCACCGGCACGCGCTTCTTGGGCCAGCGCACGACAAGCAGCATGAACTCCACGGCGAACGGATAGATCAGAAAATGCGGCTTGATGCAGCAGCCAAGGCCGGCCAGCAGACCCAGCAGAATGGCCTTGCGCTTATCCAGCGCTGCATCCCGCTGTGTGGCGGCCCACAAATATGGCATCATCAGTGCAACCGCCATATGCTCGCGCTGGCCGAATTCATGGCCGGGCAAAAACAGCAGCAGCGCCAGCAGCCCCACCCATGTCACGGCGCCTTGCCATGGTTTATCGAACGCGCGGGCGATGAAGGGCCCCGCCAGCAGCGTGCCGAGCAAACAAATCGCCTCAATGTAGATGATGATCGCGAGCTTCGGCGCCAATCCCGTTGCCGCCAGCCAGACCGCCGGCGCCAGCGCGTAATAGGCGGTGGGCAAATTCATTTCCAGATAATCGCGGTATAAAACCTTGCCCTGCAAAAGTCCGCGCACCGCGATGTAGAACCACGCCACGTCCTGGCTGGTCTCCCGCGACTGATAGAACAGAAACGCCGCCACCAGCAGCCCGGCCATGGCACCGAGGCATATATAAAGTGTCCTGGGGCTTAAGCCGGCGAAGTCCGGGCCGCCAAGAAAGGGTGTGCGTTGAAGCATGGTGTTGACGGGTGTTGACCGGCGGGCAGGGGGTATGAGAACATAACAGGAACAAAACCATTTGTTCCTTCCCCAATGCTGCGCTGGCTTGTCCTCGATCTCAACAGTTTTTTCGCCTCCTGCGAGCAGCAGGAGAATCCGGCGCTGCGCGGCCTTCCCGTCATCGTCGTGCCCACGCTGGCCGATACCACCTCGGCGATTGCGGCGTCTTATCCCGCCAAGGCGCTCGGCATTACCACCGGCACAAAAGTGTATGACGCCAAGCGCATCTGCCCCGGTATCAAAATTGTTTTAGCCAGTCACAAAACCTATCTGCACTACCACCAGAAAATTATTGAGGCGATCGAGACTGAAATGCCGGTGGAAGATGTGATGTCGATCGATGAAGTCGCCTGCCGCCTCGATAAAACCCAGCAGACCATTGAAGCCGCTACCGCGCTTGCCAACCGTATCAAACAGAAAATCCATAGCCGGGTAGGGGCATGCCTCACCAGTTCGGTTGGCATTTCCGCCAACAAGCTGCTGGCCAAGCTCGCCTCCAACATGCAAAAACCTGATGGGTTGGTGGTGCTGCCGCCCGAAAACCTGCCCGGCGCCATTTCCCACCTGTCGCTCCGCGATATTCCGGGCATCGGCCCCAGCATGGAAGCACGGCTGCACAATGCCGGCATTCATTGCATTGAAGAGTTATGGGCGGCAACCGCCCCGCATATGCGCATGATCTGGAACGGCGTAGTCGGCGCCAAAATGCACGGGCTGCTGCATGGCGAAGATATCATCACGCCCAAACATACCCGCAGTTCCATCAGCCATCAGCATGTGCTGGCCCCCAATGACCGCAATAAAGCAAACGCACTCCCCATCATGCGCCAGCTGCTCATCAAAGCCGCCCAGCGCATCCGCACGGATAATTATTTTTGCGCCGGCTTGTCGGTGGATATCAAATTCCAGTCGCGCGAGCACGGTTACTGGTACGATAAAACCCGCTTTCAGGAAACGCAGGATACCGCGTTTTTATTGAACGCACTGGCGGGGCTATGGGAAAAGGTGCCAGGCTATCGTCCGATCCGCATCGGCATTGCACTGGGCGGTTTGCGCGCGGCAGCTGAACATCAGCCCGATTTATTCGATAAACCCCGCGATAACAAGCTCGCGCATGTGCTGGATACGATTAACACCAAATTCGGCCGCGGCACGCTCAGTTACGGCAACGCCATGGCGCAGCTCACCACCAAAATCGCCTTCCAGCGCGTGCCGAAGCTGAGCGAATATGAATAATCAGTGCTTATGATGCCGGCTATGCCAGATGATGGCGATGAACATCGCCTTGGCAAACGGCAATACAACCGCGCCCAGCGCCACCGCCAGCAAAGGCCACACTGTCATGGGCAGCCACAAGGGCGAGATCGTATAAATCTTGAGGGAGAGGGCGGAGGGCACCATCGCATGCCCCACCACCAGCACCGTAAACCACGCCGGCCCGTCATCCGCCCGGATATCGCCCAGCTTTTCGCCGCACACCGTGCAGCTTTCCACCTGGCGCAGATAGGCTTTGAACAGCCTGCCTTCGCCGCATTTCGGGCATTTGCCGGTAACGGCGCGGCGAATGGCGGTGAGCATCATGGGATTTTGATCCATAAGTTGATATTAGAAGCCGTTTGAACCACAATCCACTTACTTTTATCCCCCGTTCCCGCGCATCATGCTTCTTCGCCGCCATCTCCCCCTTGTTTTGGTGATGCTGATCACGCTGGCCGTGTACGCTTTTTTTGTGCTGGCGCAGTTTGATAAGCATAACAGCTACGATTTCGGCCAGTATCTGCAGCCGGGCGGTTATTACGGCGTGCCGCAGCATCTGGCCCAGCACGGCTATCAAGCGCTGCGTTACGGCCAGCCCGATAACACCGGCTGGGATGGGCAGTTTTATTATTACCTTGCCGATGATCCGTTTCTGCTCAACCCCGATACCGCCAGGCATATCGATGGGCCGCAATACCGCGGCCAGCGCATCGGCTTTGCACTGTTCACCTATGTACTGGCCCGCCTCACTGGCCAGGATTGGGTTTCGCCCATCTTCTATTTCTTTGTCACGCTCGGCCTGCTTGCCGCCGCCACATTTTTCCTTGCTCGCTTTTTGCAGGAGAAAGGTTATTCGCCATTCCTTGTCCTGCCATGGTCGGCCGGTGCCTCGCCTTTATTCTCCCTGATGTATGGTTTTGTCGATGGCATGGCCGATGCCTTTGTCATTCTGGCATTACTCGCCCTCGTTAAAAACAAACGCTTCCTGTTTGTTATTCTCCTGACACTTGCCATTCTGACGCGCGAAAACTTTATTCTCCTGCCCGCCTGCCTTGCCTTGGTAAGCATCATTCATGCGATGGCGCAGGGCCTGTGCGCGCGCAACTGGAAGGCCGCGCTGCCTGAATTAAAGGGCCTGTGGATGTATATTTTGCCCATCGCCCTCGAAATTGCGTGGCAGCTACGCGTGCATCAGCTGTTCGGCATGATGCCCATGACGGGCAACCTAATCGGCCTGCCATTCATTTCAACGATTGATTTTTTCACCAACGGCATGCTGCGGCCTTATCTGCCTTTCACCGCACATGACCGGTTGCCCGAATACAGCCTTAAACATACGGTTGGCCTTGGCCTCTTTCTAGCCGGGCTTGTCGTTACCGGCCTCGGGCTGTGGCGCAGTTTGCGTGACAGCATGCAGCGCATGGTGGGGGCCGCCGGCGCAGAAAAAACGCAAACCACGGGCCTTCTGCTGGGGCTTTTCGCCACATATCTGCTCTATGCCTCCTTCGGGCCCGGCATGGTGTGGGCGCCGGTGGGGTATGTGAAAGGCAGCAGCTTCTTCATTATCATGCTATGCTTCAGCTGGGCGCTTTTACAGCGGCGCGCACCGGCGGCCATTCCCGTTTTTCTTGGTCTGATGGCGTGCTTCTATAATTACGTCATCTGGACCACCTGGATGTAGCGGCGCCAGAGATTCGGGCGGCGGCTATGTCCTTGCCATGGCCCACTTTATAATCCGGCCATGGGCATAAAACTGGTCATCTGGGATCTCGACGATACGTTATGGCAGGGCACATTAGCGGAAGGGGATAAAGTCACGCTGCATCCCGCGCGGGCCGAGATGGTACGGGCGCTTAACCGCCACGGCGTTGTCTCCGCCATTTGCTCTAAAAACGATCCGGCGAAGGCCGAGCAAACCTTGCGCGCCATGCAGTTATGGGATGAATTCGTTTTCCCGCGCATTGCCTTCGTCCCCAAAGGTGAAGCGGTGCGGCAACTTATCGCTGACATGCAGTTGCGCCCCGCCAATGTGCTGCTGATTGATGATAACGAAATCAATCTCAATGAAGTCAAAGCGCTGCTGCCTGAAATCCACACCGTGAACGCCGCCACGCCGGAAGCGGATGCGCTGCTTGCCAACATTCTGGAAGAAAATAAAGGTAGCACGCATAGCCGGCGCGACGAATACCGCCGCCTGCAGCAGCGGGTGGGCGAACGCGCGGCGCATGGCGGCTCAAACGAGGATTTCCTGCGTGCCTGCGATATCCGTATCACGCTGGTAAAAGAGCAGGACAACATCGTTTTCCGCCAGCGCATCATGGATCTGGTCAACCGCTCCAACCAGCTCAACTTCACCCAATCACGCATCGAAGATGCGGATGCGTTCTTTGAGTTGCTGCAGGATCGCCATCACCATTACAGCTTCTCCGTTTTTGTGCGCGATAAATACGGGGACCATGGGCTGGTGGGTTTCGTGATGATCCGGCATCCCGACATCCCCATTCATTTCGTTTTTTCCTGCCGCATCATGCACATGGGCATCGAAAACTGGCTATGGGCGCTTTTTCACCGGCGCGCCCGTTTCAAATATGTAGCGTTCCCTGAGATCGAGCGCAAAAATGTCGACTGGATAAGGGAAGAAGACTTTCTTGATCCCGCCGTGCGTGCCCGCATTATGCGGCGCCACGCGGAGGTGGCAGATACCGGCGCGCCGAAACTTCGCATCATGTTCGATTGCCAGTCGGCGGCGGTCGCCCATTTCACTGGCCTTGGCACGCGGGTGGATTTCGATAATGCGCCGCGCGTATTCGAGTTATGGCAGGTGATGGAATGGGCGCATATCCACCAATCCTGGCCAAAATTACTGGTCTATGGCCCGTTCTCCGATTATTCCAAGATCCGCTGGAAAACCCCTTATCTACGCTATGATTTTTACAGCGTCTCGGTGGCCTCGGAACGCTTCTGCACCTTTATCGAAGACCGTAAATGCAAAATGCTGGTGCTGCTGGCGCCCGAAAACCTGGCGCCGGAAAAATACACAACCATCTACAGCTGCCCCTATAAGGAACTGATGTATTTCAACCAGCTGTGGCGCCGGCTGGCCGCAGCCTTCCCAGATAATATCACGCTCTATGAACTTTCGGCGATAGCCACCGACGATAACGCCGAAGACGCGCGGCATTATAAAACCTCGATGCTAAAAACCATCGCGAACCATATCCGCGAATGGGCGCTTACTGAAGACCCGGAATTCGAAACAGGAGAGCCCGCGCCGGAAGACAAGAATACGATGCGCAAAAGCGCCTAGTTTTTTTGCTCTTCCCAATAATAATGCTGTATCGCGCCGGCAACTTCCGGCATCACGCGCATGGCTTCGTCAATCACTTCCAGCGCTTTTTTATGCTGGCCCAGGCGGTCATAGGCTTTGGCGGCCTGAATGTACCAATAGACCGAAACATCGCGCGGCGACATGGCAATGGCTGTGGTCAGCGCGGCGGCGGTCAGCTTGTCTTCATGGCGGTTGAAGCCCATGCTGCCAAGGCTCAGCCAGCCCACCATGATATTGCGGGGCTCCGGCGGCGGGCAATACAGGCTGAAGAGCACCGCACCAATCGCCGCCAGCAATCCAATTTGTGTACGCGTCTCTTTCAGACGGGGCAGGGGCAGGCTTGCCACCACGCCTGCCAGCGGCAACATGAAGATAATCACCGGCAGACGGTAGCGGTCGGTGATATAAAACGGCACCGTGCATGCCATGTAAATCAGTATGAGAAGAATAAAAGGCCGCATCGCGCGGCGGCGTTCTGCATCGGCCAGCATATAACCCAGTGCGCAAAGGCCCATTAAGCAAGCAAAGCCCGGCCAGATCGGCCAGCTTAAAAAGCTTTTCATCTCCTGCCGGAAGAAGGCGATATTGTAATTATCGCCATATTCCACATCGTTGAAGAACAGCGCGAGCTTGCGGAATTGCAGTACCAGCGCCGCGGGCGGGTTCATATCGAAAAACGAAAGCCCGCGCCCCAGCCAGTAGCTGGATACTTCCGACGGCTTCAGCGTATGGCCAAGCGCCTTTTCCGCTATATCCGTGGTGCCAAGCTCTTCCTTGTCATCCAGCGGCACATCCATCGGGTAATTATTGGCGCCGTTCGATAGCGCATGATTACCCAAATAAAAATTCAGTCCGCCCGAATAATTCACCAGCACAAAATCGTTACTCTTAATTGCGTTGTGAATAGTCACCGGCGCGATGCACAGCAGCGCGGCCGCTACATGCAGCATGCTTTTACGCATAAAATCCGGCAGGCGCCGGCGCCAGGCAAGAAAGGGCAGGGCGGCCAGCAGCAGCATGGCATTCGCGCGCGTGATGATCATCAGCCCCAGAAACGCGCCTGCCACCACAAAATCGCGGGTTTTGTGGCTCTCCAGCGCTTTCACGAAAAATACCAGATAGAAGCTGAGCAGAAAAAGGCTGAGCGGTTCCTTGAGAAGAAGCGGGGTATAAAAAATCGACGTGGCATAGAATGCCGCCAGTAAACCTGTCAGCCACATTGCCCGCGGCCCGAAACAGCGCAGCGCCACCCATGCCACCGCGCCGCAGCTTGCCGCCCCCAGCACCGCATTGAAAATCTGTACCACCAGCTGGCTCGCGCCAAACAGCGCATACAGCCCGCCCAGCACAAACGGAAACAGCGGCGACTGGTAATAAGCCCGCGCACTGTCAAACACGCCATGGCTGATTGCAAGCCCCCAGGCATGATACACCGCCGCATCCAGATAAGGTGCGCCGGCATAGGGCGTTTGCTGCCATTGCCATATAAAAAACAGCCGTACCGCGAAAGCCAGCGCGGTGAGGGCGGCTAATGGCCACATCGGGGAAGCAAGGCGGGCGTTCATGAGGCGGGCATAAACATTTCTTTAATCAATTGGCGCAAGGCTTGATCGCTCGCAAAAAACAGGAGCGCACCGCCATGAAAATATTCTGGGCTATCGTCACCGTTGTTTCAACTATTATGATGATTTTTGATGTTATGGCGCCTTCGGTGCAGGTCAAAAATCTGTGGTCGCCCGCGCCCGTTGCCGATAGCGATACCGCCAACGTGTACATGACGATCAGCGCCAAGGAAAACGACACGCTCACCAGCGTGCAGGCCGACACGGCGGCGCATGCCGTTATTCATAACGAAAAGATCGATAAAGATGGTGTCAAAACTGTCACCGATGGCCAGCCGCTGGAAATCCCGGGCGGGCAGGACACCGTCTTGAAGCCCGATGGCTCGCACATTGTTTTAACGGGCCTGCGCCGTATCTGGGTGAAGGACCAGAAAATTCATCTGATCATGAATTTTGCCAATAAAGGCGTCGTTGAAGAAGACGCCACGATGCAGGACGCCGGCACCACAACCTATGTGGAACACTAAGCGCATCATTATCCATTCTTAAAGCCGTTGAAGAACGCGTCGGCGATATTTTGAATATTAGTCATCGGCGCAGATCGCTGGGCCCAACGCGGCCGGTAAACCAAGCGCTTTAGCGCCAGCGCGCACAAAGATGTAAGAATGCCAAGACATAGCAACGCCAGCGGCGCCGCCATGTCCCGGCTCATTCCATGGGTGGCCAGCACCATAAACAGCGCAAAACAGCTGGTAATCGTAAGGGTCGCCAGCAGCATGGCGCACGTAAGTGCCAGAATAAAGGTAATCACAAGATAAGCGGGTAGTTTACGCCGCAACATGTCGCCTGCGATCAAGCGGGCCAGCTGCGTGACATAAAAAACCGCATTGAAGGCAGCCATGCGGGCCTCGTTTCAGGAATGAGGACGGAACAAGAGGCCAATGAGCATGCCCAGACCCAGTGCAATCGCGCTAGATTGCACTGGATGACGGCGTATTTCATCCTCGACGCGGTCCATCTGCTCTTTTACGTCCTGCGAGCCAACGTCTACCAGCCGGCGTATTTTACGGCCCGCATCGTTCGCCGCTTTGCAGCATTGCTCTTCCACGCACTCACATTCTTCTTTCAGGGTTTCGGGTGATGACATTATGCAATCCTTTCTTGGGTTGTTTATTTCAGCTTAATCCACTATGGGGGAAAGCGTTTGATCGTGGTCAAAAAGCTTTATTTTAGATATGGCTAACGCTGTGTGGGTTAATTCTTTGGCTCCGCTTTCGGCATATCGTCATTGTGCTTTGGCGTATGAAATAGCGGGTGCTGGGGCTGCGACACGCTTGGCGCGATCCCTTCTTCACCGGCAAGCCCAGGGTGTTCCGGCGGTATAAAAACCCCGGCTTGATTGGCGCGTTTTTCTTCTGCGGCGGCGTGATCGGGCTGATAGCCTTGAATTGGGCGAGACGTCCGATCATCTTCTGCGACAAGTCTTATATTTTTAATGACCTTTTCTTCGGCGAATTCCTCTGCCCGCATGGGCCCGGCGGCCGGTTCCGCCCGGCTATATTCCTCAAAGCGCTGTGTTTTCAATCCAGTTTCTTCTAATTCTTCAGGCTTTTCGGCATTCGGTTCCGTCGGCGCCGCGCGGGCTTTTGCTTCTTCTGTTCCGCCGATTTTTTCGGGTTCTGGCCGTGAGGGTTCTTCCTCCCTTTGCTCGGGCTTTGCTTCTTGCACCGGTTTTTCCTGCTCTTCTCGCCTTTCTTCTTCACGGCTTTGCGCGGCTGGCCGATTTTCTTCTGCGAGGGTTTCTTCCTCTTCCTTTTCTTCTTTCTCTTCTTCGCGGCGTTCTTCCTGTTGACGCCGCTGGGGCTGTTCTTCCTCTTCAGGCTGTTTGGCCTCATTTGTCAGCTCATTCTGCGGCTCTTCTTGCTGAGCAGGCTCTTCTGGCGCGGGCCTGGGCTTGGCCTGCTCTTCTTCCGTCGCTTCGGCTTTTGTTACTCCGGTTTCCGGCGTTGCGGGCGGCGCTTGTTCTGTGGCGCCCGTAACAGATGGTGCGCTGGTTGCCATGTTCTTGTTTTCCGCATTCGCTGTGTTGACCGCCGCGACAGGAATATCGATGGCAACAGCCGGCGTAACTTGCAACATGACTTTCGCTTCTACCGGGATGGAAGGCGCAACAGCCGGCTGCGCTGGCCGGCCTGCCTCTTTTAAAACCAATGCCGCCGCCGGCTGAATAAACGCGGCGGGCGTCACTGCTATTTTCTCTACCGCCTGCCTGATTTGCGCGACCACCGGTGCTATAAGGCGCATCAAAAACGATTGGGCCGGCGCGGTTTCCTTCGCCATCGCCAGCGGCAGCATTTGGCCCGGCATCGCCATGGCGGCTTTGGCAGCGGGTTCCGCCAATGCCCGCAACTGGATGGCCATGGCATGATGCGCCGGCAACGCCAGCTGGGGAATCTGCTGCGGCAGCCGTTCAAGCTGACGCACAAGGCCATGCAGGGATGCGGCAAGCGGGCCGGGCGAACGCGCATAGGCCTGCTGGATGACATGCAGCGCGCCAATGACCGGCGCCAGCTGCACATGCAGCGGTACGGGCGGCACCGTGGCCGGCTGGCGGGCCAGGCTCTCGAACTTTTGCGTTATGTGCTCAAGCTGGCCTTTTACATCATAGAGGCTCTGCTTCAGCGCCAGAACGTCATACAGTTCGGAAAAAGTGAGAATAAGCTCCTGCGCGGCGGCCAACTGTTCCATGGTCAGCGTGGCCATGCGCAATTTATGCACGGCCATGCGCATATTATCGAAATCATGCGTGATATTGGTAAACGCATACATGACCACCATAAGCCCATGTGTCATTTCATTGGCTTCAATCAGGCGTTCCAGATGAATGCGCGCGTGGCCTTGCGACATATAAAGATGATGCCCCGGCGTGCCGAGATCGGGGTCGATGATGATGGGGCCCTGATGCGCGAAGCGGCGGGAAAACATTTCCGTCAGTTCCGGCCGCGCCATGCCGGTACTGATGGAAAGCACGATCACCGTCCACTTTTCGTTGGGCGCGTAATTGCGCACCAGCCTTTCCAGCGAGTCATGAATAAACCGGGGCGAAACGCCGAATAATTGCGGCGCGTGGGTCTCGGCGTCATGCAGCACATGCGCGGGCGAGCCCATCGTATCAAAACGCAAAATGGGCCGCGCGGCGATGGCGGTATCGGGCAGGGGTGAAGAGCTGGGCGTGACCATGGGTGGCTTTCCTTATCCTTATCCTACGTCCGCCGGGCGCCGCGCTATTTGACGGGCGTCAAATACGCCGGGGTAAAAAGCGCGTAATAAGCATAAAAACAGGAGAAAGCCCATGAAACAGGAACGCATCAAAGACGTCATGACCCCCGATCCCGTCATGATCCATTCCACCCAAAGTGTGCGCGACGCCGCCAGGCTGATGAAGCAGATGGATTGCGGTATTCTGCCCGTTGGCACGCCGGACAATGTGGTGGGCGTCATTACCGACCGCGACATCGTGCTGCGCGTTCTGGCGCAGGATCAGGACCCCGCCCGCGTGCATGTGCACGATGTGATGACCACAACGCATTATTCCTGCCCGGAAGACAGCACGCTGGAACAGGCCGCGCACGAGATGCGCGAGCGGCGGGTCAGCCGTCTGCTGGTCCGGCGCGGCGATAAAATCGTCGGCATGGTCAGCCTGGCCGATCTGCTGCAGTGGCCGCAAAGCGTGCGCGAAGTAAATCATATTGTGCAGACCATACTGGGGCGCGCACCCGCCCATGCGCATTGATGGAGGCTGCTATGGCACATCCCAGTTATCCCGGGCATTTAACCGTCCGCATCATCAGCCTGCTTCTGATCTTTATCTTTTTACTCATGCTGGGAATCCGGCAATTACATAGCATGGGCGCTATTCATGAGATGCTTTGATGATTTTCCCGCGCCACCGGGCTGTCTGTAATGTTCTCTAACTTTATCGAAAAAGGAGACGTCTTATGAATTATGTCCCAACCCTGCATCATCTTCCGAAAATCTGGGTCGTGATTGCCAATGATTTTCAGGCGACTACGTATCATCTCGCAACCATTCAGCGCCGCATGCCCATGTTTGGCAATCATCACGCCTATAATCCCGCGCACTCGGCGCTTAAATTAATACCGGTAGAGGGCGGCAAATTGCGCGATGGCCATTCTTTCTTTAGCGGCCACCATCCCATCGGGCGGATTTTCAAGCCGTTTGGAAGGCTGCGCCATGGCGTGCCCGACATCAATCACGTGGAACATGAGCGCAAGGTGCGCTTTGTCCGCCAGATCATCGGCTATCTGCAAAGCGAGCATATGCAAAAATCGTTTGACCAACTGATCATTGCCGCGCCGCCGAAAATGCTGGGCATGCTGCGCGCGGAAATGCCGCCGTCCCTGAGTGATTGCATCAGCGGCGTCGCCTCGCACGATCTGACGCATTACCGCCTGCCCAAGGCGCTGCGGCATCTGGAAGATTTCTTGCCGTCTGTGGGTTAGGTTTTAGGTTTTTCCAGGCGTTGGCGCAGCATCTCGTGCTCGCTGCAGCGGCCGGCGATCGAGCAATTGGCACATACAAAATCTTCCAGCCTGGCCAGGTTGCTGAAGGAAACCCGCATGCCCTTCACGTCAATGCCCTGTTCGCGCAACTTGGCCAGCGCGCGCGAAAACGTTTCCAGTTCCATGCCCAGCCGCGAGGCAATCAGCGTTTTGCTGTAAGGCAGCTCAAACCCCTTGGGGTCGAAATCGTGCAGCACGCACAGGCGTTCCAGAAAACAGGCGACCTGCTGGGCGGCGCTCATGGTCGTTTTGTGTTCCGCTTCCACCGAAGCGATATGCGTGCGCCGCGCCAGCACTGCCAGCAGGTTAAGCGCAATCGCATGATATTTTTTCGCGCTTTCCTTCAGCCAGGCGATGGGAAACTCCATCACCGTGGTATTTTTGATCGCCATGGCATTAAAGCGGTGGAAGGATTGCGTCTGCAATATTTCTGACTCGCCAATCGTATCCCCCGCAATCAGCACATCGGAGGTCATTTCATGCCCATCGGGCGTTTCACGGAACATCTGAACCGCGCCGTCGCAGATAATGCGAAATGTGGCTACCGGGTCGTCGTAGTGAAAAATAACTTCGCCGCTTTCATAATGCGCCACGCGGCCACCCTGAATCAGGATGTTCTTTTCCTCGTCGCTGAGCCCAGCGAACAGAGCGAGCGATTGCACAATCGGCGTAGTAGACGTTTTCAGCATGGGTCAGCTTCCAAGCATGAAGTGGCGACCCCTACGGGATTCGAACCCGTGTTACTACCGTGAAAGGGTAATGTCCTAGGCCTCTAGACGAAGGGGTCGTGAAGGGCTTCTGGCTTTAAAAAGCCGCTCATAACTAATGGCTCTTGGCGTATAAATCAAGGCGATTAAGATGGGGTTATGCCTACATCTGCGGCCCACCCGAAAAGCCCCATTTTACCGGCCTCAAACGCGCTTTTAACGGTGCAGGGGCTCACCAAGCGCTTTGGCGGTCTGGTCGCTGTCGATGATGTGTCGCTGCATATCGGTGCCAGGGCGATCACCGCGCTCATCGGCCCGAATGGCGCGGGTAAAACCACGCTGTTCAATTGCCTCACCGGTTTTTACCGGCCTTCAAGCGGCCATATGGTGATGCAGGGCGGCATTGATCTTGCCAAACTCGCACCGCACCAGATTGGTCGTGTTGCTGGCATCGCCCGCACATTCCAGAACATCCGTCTTTTCAAAAAACTTAGCGTGCTGGAAAATACGCTTGCTGCCCAGCACGGCCAACTCATGCAGGCTTCCGGTTTTTCAATCGCCGGTTTCATGGGCCTGCAAAGCTATAGGCAGGCGGAGCGCGAAGCGGTGGAACGCGCGCGGTTCTGGCTGGCCCGATTGCAGCTGGAAGATGTTGCCAATGCCGAAGCCGGCAGCTTGCCCTATGGCGCCCAGCGCCGGCTGGAAATCGCCCGCGCGCTCTGCATGAACCCCACGCTGCTCTGCCTCGATGAACCCGCCGCGGGTCTCAACCCCAGTGAATCCCGCGCGCTTGGTGAATTTTTGCAAAACCTGCCTTCCGAACACGGCATCGCCGTGCTGCTTATCGAACACGATATGCAGGTGGTTATGGATATATCCCATCACATCATCGTCCTCGACCACGGCATTAAAATTGCGGAAGGCGCGCCGGCGGATGTGCGCGCGAACCCCGCGGTGATCACGGCCTATCTGGGAGAAGCGGATGCTTGAAGTCAAAAACATCTGCGCCGGCTATGGCCCTGTGCATGTGCTGCATGATGTCAGCATCCATGTGAAAGCCGGCGAGATCGTGAGCCTGATCGGCGCGAACGGCGCCGGCAAAACCACGCTGCTCATGGCGCTGTGTGGCAACCCACGCCCGCATGCGGGGCAAATTCTGTTCGAAGGCGAAGACATCACCGGCCTGGAAACCGATGCGATTATGCGGAAAGGCATCGCCCATGTGCCGGAAGGCCGCCGCATTTTTCCGCGCATGACGGTGTTTGAAAATTTACAGATGGGTGCGTATTTCCAGCCTGCCCATCACATGGCGCAGGATTTAGAGAAAGCCTATGCCCTTTTCCCACGCCTCAAGGAACGCGAAAGCCAGATGGCGGGCACGCTGTCGGGCGGCGAACAGCAAATGCTGGCGCTCGCCCGCGCGCTGATGAGCCGGCCCAAACTGCTGTTATTGGATGAACCGTCGCTGGGCCTTGCGCCTATTGTGGTGAAGCTAATTTTCGCCACCATTGCGGCTTTAAATGGCAATGATAAGCTCACCGTGCTGCTCGTTGAACAAAACGCCCATGCGGCGCTGAAATTAGCGCATCAGGCCTATGTGCTGATGAACGGCCATATTACCCTCGCGGGCAGCGGGGCCGAACTGCTCAACCACTCCGCCGTGCGCGCCGCTTACCTGGGCGGTGCATCTGAAAGGAACATCGCATGATCCGCTTTTTATTCGCTCTCCTCCTGCTACTGCCTGTCGCTGCCCAAGCCGATATTTCGGTGGGCCTCATCGCCCCGCTATCCGGCCAATACGCCGTATTCGGTGAACAGATCAGAAAGGGTGGCGAGGCCGCGATTGCCGATATCAACGCCGCCGGCGGCGTGAATGGCCAGCAGTTAAAACTGGAAGTGGCGGATGACGCGTGCGATCCCAAGCAGGCTGTAGCAGCCGCCAACCAGCTGGTCACCAAAGGCGTGAAGTTTGTGATCGGGCATTACTGCTCAGGCTCCGCCATTCCGGCTTCTAAAGTATTCATCGAAGAAAAAGTCGCGATGATCTCGCCGGGCGCCACCAACCCCGAGCTCACCAACGATGGTGGCACCAATATTTTCCGTGTCTGCGGCCGTGATGACCGGCAGGGCGCGGTAATCGGCGCGGAACTTCTCAAGAATTTCAAAACCGCGAAAATCGCCATTTTGCATGATAAATCAGCCTATGGCCGCGGCTTGGCGGAAGAAGTGCAGAAGTCGCTGAATGCCGGCGGCGTGAAGGAAGCGATGTTCGAAGCCTATACGCCGGGTGAAAAAGATTATTCGGCCATCATCGCCAATATAAAGCAGAACAAGATCGATGTCGTGTTCATCGGCGGTTACCACACCGAAGCGGGTTTGATTACCCGCCAGCTACGCGATGCCGGGTCAAGCGCGCAAGTCATTGGTGGCGATGCGCTTGTGACCAACGAATTCTGGTCGATCACCGGCAAGGCGGGGGAGGGCGTGCTCATGACCTTCGGCCCCGACCCCCGTAAAAATCCGGATGCCGCAACAGTGGTGCAAAAACTCCGTGCCGCCGGGTATGAACCCGAAGGCTATACGCTCTATTCCTATGCCGCCGCGCAGGTCTTCGCGCAAAGCATGACGAATGCAAAATCCGCCGATCCCGCCACCGTCATCCCCGCCATGCACGCCGGCACCTTCAAAACCGTGCTCGGCGATATCGCGTTCGATGATAAAGGCGACGTGAAGTCGCCGGCGTATGTGATTTACATCTGGAAGAACGGCACTTACACGGAGCGCTAACCGAATTCCCCTCCCCTTGAGGGAGCTTTGCACAAGAAACCATGCCGTCATGCCGGCGAAGGCCGGCAACCACGGCAGGCCGCATGACAAAGGCCTTGTTTAATGACCTATCGTGGATCCCGGCCTTCGCCGGG
>JBEHYA010000045.1:0-15635 GCA_048498415.1 Pseudomonadota bacterium | reverse complement strand
CGGCGGCGGGGCAGGTTATTATGCGGCGAGTGGTGCCAGCAGCTCGGGGGGCTCGGGTGGTGGTGGTGGCTCGGGTGAAGTGCGTTGGGGCAGCTTTACCCCCGGCACATCTGCTTTAACCATTACTATTGGTGCTGGCGGTGCAGGCGGTACTACTAACGGCACAGCTGGGGATGGCGGCGATACAAAAATTGGCACGGTCATTACAGCGGCTGGCGGTTCGGGCGGTTCGTCGGGTAGTTCGAACCAAACCAATGGTTCACGTGGTGCAGCGGGTACAGGTGGCGCGGGTGGTTCATCAATCGGTAATGCTTCCGATGGCATGACATCTTCCGGCCGGTCCAATATTTTTGGCACTGGCGGTTTAGGTGGCGACAACCTTGCCAATAGCGCGGTGGGCAATGATGCCAGCGGCTATGGTGGTGGCGGCGGCGGTGGTAAGGGTGGTAAGTCAGGCGGTAGTGCGAGCTATAACGCAGGCGGCGATGGCAAAAAGGGCTTCATCGTCATTATGGAAAGCTACTAACGCGTAAGCGCTAACCCGGGCCCCCGACCTGTTACCCGCGCTTATATCTCGCACCCGTCAGAAACCCACCGGGTTTAAAATAAAAGGCCCCAAAAAAGGGATTCCCGCTTGCGCGGAAAGTCCCATGCGGGTTTGATTTGATAATGTTCGCTGTTCCCCCCTTATATCCCCCCACGATCAGCTGGTATGCCGATATGCCGGAATACCCGGTGGCGCAGCTTTTAGAGCGCGCGGCGGCCAAATTTCCTGCCAAAATCTGCATGGATTTTCTGGATGCCACCTGGAGTTACGCGGAAACGCTGCGCCTGGTGAACCGCGCCGCCAAAGGTTTGCAACAGCTGGGGGTGCGCAAGGGCCAGCCGGTGGGTTTGCTTTTACCCAACACGCCGTACTTCGTGATTTTCTATTACGCCATTCTGAAAATCGGCGCGGTGGTGGTGAACCTCAACCCGCTTTACGCGGAGCGCGAGCTGGAAAAACTTTTAAAAGACAGCGGCGCGGAAATCGCCATCACGCTGGATCTGAAAGTCACTTACGATAAAGCCGGCAACCTGCTGGGCAAAACGCCCTTATCGCGGATTGTGGTCTGCCCGCTGGCCGGCGCGCTGCCGGGGATCAAGAAATATCTTTATCCCTTCGTTAACCGCAAAGACATCGCGGCGATCCCGCATGACGAACGGCACATTGCCTATAAAGACCTGATGAATAACGACGGCGACCCCGCCGATGTGCTGATCGCGCCGCGCGATGATGTGGCGGTGCTGCAATATACGGGCGGCACCACCGGCATTTCCAAGGCGGCGATGCTGACCCATGCCAATTTAGTGGCCAACACCCTGCAGGCTCGCGCGTGGTTTGCCATGGCGCGGGAAGGGGAGGAAGTGCTGCTGGGCGTACTCCCGTTCTTCCACGTATTCGCCATGACGGTTGCGATGAATCTGGCGATTTTGCTGGCGGCAAAAATTGTGATGCTGCCGCGCTTTGAGCTTAAACAGGTGATCGAGACCATTCACAGCAAGCGGCCAAGCCTGTTTCCGGCTGTGCCCACCATTTATGCCGCGATTGCAAATTACAAAGGATTGCGGCGCTATGATATTTCGTCCGTCAAATACTGCATCTCCGGCGGCGCCGGTTTGCCGGTGGATGTGAAGAAGTCGTTTGAGGCGGTAACGGGCTGCGTGGTGGTGGAAGGCTATGGCCTGACGGAATCATCGCCCGTGGCAACCTGCAATCCCTTGGAAGGGGTGAACAAGCCGGGCTCGATTGGCCTGCCGCTGCCGCGCACGATTATTGAAATTGTCAGCATGGAAGACCAGAAAACCGTGCTTGGCGTGGGCGAGAAGGGCGAAGTGTGCATTCGCGGGCCGCAGGTGATGAAGGGCTACTGGAAAAACCCTGCGGAGACCGCGCAGGTGCTGCGCGAGACGCCCGAGGGCGATATACGCCTGCACACCGGCGATGCCGGCACCATTGATAGCGACGGCTACATTTATATCGTCGACCGCATCAAGGATATGATTTTGTGCAGCGGCTATAATGTGTATCCGCGTGTGGTGGAAGAAGCGATCTATCTGCACCCGGCGATTGCCGAATGCGTGGTGGCGGGACTTCCCGATGCGTATCGCGGCCAGACGGTGAAGGCGTATGTGGCGCTTAAACCCGGGCAGGAACTTTCGCGCGATGAGCTGATGGCGTTTTTGAAAGATAAACTTTCTCCCATCGAAATGCCCAAGCAGGTTGAATTCCGGGCGTCTTTACCAAAGACCATGATTGGTAAACTCTCGCGAAAAATGCTTCTGGAAGAGGAAGCCGCTAAAACCTAAGCCTTTATTTTCGGCAACTGATCCGCTATAGTCGCCCCATTAACAAATGGGTGGTTTTCGCATGCGCGTGTGGGCTGTTTCTCTGGCGGCAATCGTTATTGGTTTTTCAACTGCAGCGAACGCGGCAAACGATATCATGCCGCCCCCGGCCAAAGCGCCCCGCATTCCGGTTGAAATGCAGCCCCTCAAAGACGCCAAGGAATTTGAAGGCACCGCGAGCGCCATTGATGGCGAGCGCCTGAACATTAACGGCCATGAAGTGCGCCTTTACGGCATTGTTACGCCCAATCTTTCCTCCAGCTACGGCCCGCGCGCGCGTCAGCAGCTGGATAAGATGCTGACCGGTAACATTCTGTGCAAAGTCACCGATAAGGACCGCGAAGGCCGCCCGGTCGCGTTCTGCGGCACGGTGGATGTGCCGGATGTCTCCTATGAAATGATCCGCCAGGGCTGGGCGATGGCCGACCGCAAGACCCTGAAGGGCGGCAGCCTTTCGGATGTTTATACCAAGGTCGAGAACGAAGCGCAGGCGGCCAACCGCGGCATTTTTGCGCCCACGCCGATGACGACCGTTATTCCGCTTTCCAATCCCGGCAATTCAATCACCATGGCCGCGCCCGTGCCGGCCGAGAAGGTGGATGCCAAGGACAGCAAGGCCGATACCAAGCCGGTTTCTGCGGATGCGGTGCCGGTTACCATCGTTCAGCCCATTCCAACATCGCAGGCTGCGCCGGTTAACGATAACGCGGCGGTTGCTTCGCCGGTGGCGGCTTCGAATGCTGCATTGGAACAGGCGGCGGGCGGCATTGGCCGCTTCTTTGAACGGTTCCAGATCATTCTGGGCGCGCTTGTATTGCTGGGGGCTGCCGCCCTTTATTGCTGCGCTTCCGTGCTGGTGGAAGGCATGCGCGAACGCCAGCGCCGCCGTGTGTGTGCGGCGGCGTTAAGCGGCGAATTGATGGCCGCGCGGCACATCTGCCGTTCCAAGGCGCGCCAGCTGCTTAATTATAAGCCGAAGGAAGGCGAAGTGCTGCGCCAGGCCCAGATGTGGCCGCGCATTCGCACCTCGGTCTATCAGGCGAATGTTGTTTCCATTGGCTTGCTGGGTTCGGAACTGGCGCGGCGTGTGGCCAGCATCTATGGCCAGTCGGCCGATTACGCGGCGTATTTCCAGCAGGCGAACTTGCCGCGCATTACGCCCAAAGCAATCGCCGATGCGCTGAACCTGATGGCCGATCATATGGATGTGGTGCTGGACGGCCTGGCGCAGGTGGAGACCACGGGTTTATCGTATATCGCGGAGACGATTGATTATATCGAGACACCGCAGGCTTCCGAACAGATCGAAGAGCAGCCGAAGAAAGAAGCGGTGGAAGCCGCAAAAAAGATTGAACGCGCCGAGGTTAGCCCAACGCCAAAAAAGCCGGCCCGCCGCAAAGCCGCGGCGGAAAGCCTGGTGGAAAGCCTTGACGATGATGCGGATGAGGCCGACGAAGACAGCGCCAGGGCGGCTTGATAAATAGTTGGCCTGCCAGCCGTAGCAAGCTGGGGAAAGCCCGTCGTCGCCCTGCGGGCTATGACGGGCAGCCTTTGCAAGCTGTGCTTGCGAAGGCTGGTGCGGTCGAAAAGACTCGAACTTTCACGGGTTGCCCCACAGCGACCTCAACGCTGCGCGTCTACCAATTCCGCCACGACCGCACACCTTGGTAAGGCGGCTATAAAAAGGGTTTTCATTGCCAAAAGCAAGCGATATCTGGAAATGACAATAGAGTGGGTTATAGCTGAAAAACCGGTGGAATATCCCGGTGCCGTCGCATCCATGGAGAGCCATGTGGATGCCATGCTGGCGGGCAAAGCGAATGAGAAAATCTGGCTATTGGAACACCCGCCGCTTTATACAGCCGGCACCAGCGCGGGCGCGGGCGAGTTATTGGGCAATATGCCGTTCCCCGTTTATCCATCGGGGCGGGGCGGGCGGTATACCTATCACGGCCCCGGCCAGCGCGTGGCGTATGTGATGATGGATCTCACGAAACGCGGGCGCGATGTGCGGCGTTATGTTTATAACCTGGAGCAGTGGGTGATCGATACGCTCGCTGCATTTGATGTGGAAGCTTTCCGCCGCGAAGGCCGCGTGGGCATCTGGGTCAATAACAAGGGCCGTGAAGAGAAAATTGCGGCGATTGGCGTTCGCCTGCGCCGGTGGATGAGTTATCACGGCGTCGCCATCAATGTGGCGCCGGACCTCGGGCATTTTTCCGGTATTGTGCCGTGCGGGCTATCGGAATTCGGGGTAACCTCGCTGCGGGCGCTGGGCAAAAATGTTTCGCTTGGTGAAGTGGATGCGGCGCTGAAAAAGGCGTGGCCGCACGTATTTGAAGAAGCTGCATCAGATCAGCGCAAAACCGCCTAATTACGTTTCGTTAAGACTTTGGGCTTTAAATAGAAAAGCCCGGTTTTATTCACGAATCGCCTGCTTCATGTTCGAAAACGACAATCTTCAACGCGCAAATGAATACGCCAAATCCGCCATGCTGCGCATGGAGTTTTTAGGTCTTGCGCCCACGCCCGATAATTACCGGCTGCTCTATGCCTATGCTTCTGGCCGTATTCCGGAAATCAAATCGATTGTCGATGATGCCATCCGCAAGGGTGGCCTGAACGCCGAGCAGGTGCATCAGATCCATGAAAAATATCTGCGCCAGCAGGGCGATGCCGAGGCGATGGCGGCGAATTTAAAAACGCTTACTGCTGAGCTTGCGCATGTGATGGAAGCCATGGGCGAAGCCCGCGCCGGCACCCAGCAATTCAACCAAACCCTGTCGACGTTCACGGGCGAGATCAGCAAACCCACCGTGACGATCGACCAATTACGCTCCACCATCGCAAAAGTCGCGCAGGAAACCAAGGCGATTACCCAGCATAACCAGGAACTGCAGAACAAGCTGAACCAGTCCTCCGCGCAGCTGGATACGCTGAAGGAAGATCTCACCAAGGCGCAGAAAGAAAGCATCACCGACCCCCTCACAAACGTTGGCAACCGCAAGCATTTTGTGAATGAATTGAAGCGGCTGGTATTCGAGGCGGATGAACAAAAAGCGGCGTTATCGCTCCTTATGATCGATATCGATTACTTCAAGAAATTCAACGACCAGCACGGCCATTTAGTTGGCGATCAGGTGCTGAAATTAGTCGCCCGCACGCTGACGGAAAACGTCAAAGGCCGCGACGTCGTGGCGCGTTATGGCGGCGAAGAATTTGTGATTATTCTCCCGCAAACGCGTTTAACGGATGCGAGCAAAGTGGGTGAAGCGCTCCGCACTTTTGTGGCGCAGAAAAAAATCATCCGCCGCGATAATAACCAGTCGCTGGGCAGCGTCACGATTTCGATGGGTGTGGCGCAGTATCAAAGCGGGGAAGCGCTGGCGGATTTCCTGCGCCGCGCCGATGCCGGCGTGTATATGGCCAAGAACGCCGGCCGCAACCGCGTGGTGGTGCAAGACCTCGACCCCGCCAAGCTGGAAGGCATCATGAAAGCCAGCGGCAACGCCGACCGCTTCGCGGATCTGGAAACCTTCGGCGAAGAAGCGTAATTATGAATTAAGGTGTGCGAGGGCGCGCATTTTTCACAAGTTCTTTAATGCGCTCGCAATCATAATATTCGCCATGCAGAAGCCCGCTATTTAAAAAGTGCTCAAAGTGTTTTGTAGGTTTGAGGGAATTTTCAAGATGACCCATGCTGTAACGATATGTCTCCCAAGCCAACATATCGGCAGCTTGTAATCCCAGCCGGTCCTGTGATTGTGCAAAAATCAAGCTTGATAGCTTTGGATTTATGTTGTCGCTCTTGTAGAAGTCAACCGCACCCTGCACGGCAGTGTCGTCGTTGAAGCAGTCATCTATCACAAATGAGATTTCAGTATCTCTGTTTTGCATATAATAGCGTGATAGATTTAAACAAGAAGATAGGGCGAACGCCGATGCCGGATAGGAAAAATGTTTGCTAGGTATGGCGATGTTGTCCCAGTCTTTTTTAGATACGGCGCTTGCAATACCAGCTAGCTTATTTTCAAGAATGACTTCACGAAACTCATTGATCACAAGATCGCGTTGTCCTTGACTCCATCCGACGCACTCTCCATCGCCATGTACAATATCGTACATGTGAAATCTTTTTATATGCCACTTGTTGAGCAGGTTTTGCCACTGACTATCAAAAATTTTCCATTGCAGTGGATCCGCTATAAAACCTGCCCACGTGACTATATTTGAGTGATTGTGTGTGCCGCTATCGTCGAAGTAGCCTTCCAACATATATTCTTGATCCTGCTAGTGCGTGCGTAAGAAAATACGAAAGTTTATAACATTTTTCGCATAGAAACAAAACAGGAACTGGGGTAGTGTGGGTGCCCCATGTATAGCCTCACTACGCCCACCGATGTTTCAAGCCTGCCGCCGGATATTTTCGCTG
This sequence comes from Pseudomonadota bacterium, assembly GCA_048498415.1. Lineage (GTDB taxonomy): Bacteria > Pseudomonadota > Alphaproteobacteria > UBA9219 > RGZA01 > JBEHYA01. The sequence continues at coordinate 8,815 of JBEHYA010000045.1, read as the reverse complement.
GCCTCAACCCCATGCAACGCAAAGCCGTGGAAGCGCTGGATGGCCCGGTGCTGGTGCTGGCTGGCGCGGGCACGGGCAAGACCAAGGTGCTCACCGCACGGCTTGCCGCGATTTTGCTGACCGGGCGGGCCACGCCGTTTCAGGTGATGGCGGTCACCTTCACCAACAAAGCCGCGCGCGAGATGCAGGAGCGGGTAAGCAAGCTGGTGGGCGCCTCGACCGAAGGCTGGTTTCTCGGCACCTTCCATTCGATTGCCACGCGCATTCTGCGCAAGCATGCGGAACGCATTGGGTTCAAGCCCAGCTTTACCATTCTGGATAGCGACGATCAGCTGCGGCTGGTGAAGCAGATTTTAGAAGCCGAGAACGTCGATACCAAGCGCACGCCGGCCCGCATGGTGCATGCGGTGATCGAGCGCTGGAAAGACCGCGGCTGGATGCCGGATAAAGTGCCGGCCAGCGAAATCGGCGATCAGGGACGTATTCTGAAATTCTACCAGATGTATCAGGAACGGCTTAAAAACCTGAATGCCTGCGATTTCGGCGACCTGCTTCTGCATAACCTCACACTGTTCCAGAATTATCCCGATCTGGTGGAGGAATACCAGAACCGCTTCCGCTATATCATGGTGGATGAATATCAGGATACCAACGTGGCGCAGTATTTGTGGCTGCGCTATTTGACGATGAAGCCGACGGGTGAAGCGCGGAATATCTGCTGCGTAGGCGATGAAGATCAGTCGATCTATGGCTGGCGCGGTGCCGAAATTGGCAACATTCTGCGCTTCGAACAGGATTTTCCGGGCGCGCAGATCATTCGCCTTGAGCAAAACTACCGCTCCACCGGGCATATTCTGGGCGCAGCCAGTGCTCTCATTTCACATAACCGCGACCGTTTGGGCAAAACGCTGTGGACGGCATCGGATGAAGGCGAAATGGTGCGCGTACAGGCGCTGTGGGACGGCGAAAGCGAAGCCCGCTGGGTAAGCGACGAAGTCGAAGCCTTCCAGCGCAAACAAACGCGCCTCAGCGATATGGCCGTACTGGTACGCGCCGGCTATCAGACGCGCGAATTCGAAGAACGATTTTTGACGATAGGCGTTCCCTATAAAGTGATCGGCGGTCCGCGTTTCTACGAGCGGCAGGAAATTCGCGATGCGATGGCGTATCTGCGCCTGATCATGCAGCCGGAAGATGACTTGGCGTTCGAGCGCATCATTAATCTGCCCAAACGGGGCATTGGCCCCGCCAGCATGCAGCTGATCGCACAAACCGCGCGCCAGGGCGGGGTGGGGATGTTGCAGGCGGTGCGTAATCTGCTGGCGGGCGATGTGTTCAAGCCCAAAATGCGCACGACGCTCTCGGCTTTCATGGCGCATTACGATAACTGGCGCGGCGCCTTGCCCGATCTGCCGCATACCGATCTGGCGGAGCGCGTATTGGAAGAATCCGGCTATATCGCGATGTGGCAGGCGGAAAAATCGCCGGATGCGACGGGCCGTCTGGAAAACTTGAAAGAACTCATCAACGCCATGGGCGAGTTCGATACGCTGCAGGGCTTTCTGGAGCACGTGAGTTTAGTGATGGAAGCGGCAGAAAGCAGCGAGACCGACCAGATTAGTCTCATGACACTGCATGCCGCCAAGGGCTTGGAATTTGATGTGGTGTTTTTGCCGGGGTGGGAGGAAGAAATTTTCCCCTCCCGTCGTTCACTCGAAGAAAACGGCAGCAAGGGGTTGGAAGAAGAGCGGCGTTTGGCGTATGTGGGCATTACGCGCGCGCGGAAATTTGCCATCATCAGTCATGTTGCGAACCGGTTTGTGCATGGCTCGTGGAACAATGCCATTCCTTCGCGCTTTGTGAATGAATTGCCGGAACAGCATATTCACGCCGAATCCCAGCCGGGGCTGTTTAATGCGCAGTTGCGACCTTCGCATGCGCAGGCAGCCAGTTTTAGCGTGCGCGGCGCGGCGCCATCAGCAGCCTTTGCCACGCCGCATTACCCGGCACGGCCCAAAGCCGCCATACAGATTGAAGGCCGCGTGCGCGAAATTGCATCGGCGCCGGTGAAATATAAAAAGGGCGACCGCGTGTTCCATACCAAGTTCGGCTACGGCACCGTGCTGCAGAGCGATTCCGGCAAGCTGGAAGTCGATTTTGATATGGGCGAGCCCAAAAAGATCATGGCCGATTTCGTGGTGCCCGAAGACCAGGCGGGGAACGCCTGATGGCCCGGCACGTGTGGGCGCTTACCATTGAAGCCCCGCAAAGCGCGGTGGAAGACCTGCAGTTTTTGTTGCCCGATAAATCGGTGGGCAGCAGCGCATTTAATAAAGACTATAATGTGCGCAAACCCGATGCGCCGTGGCTGGTGCAGGGGCTGTATGCCGATAAACCCGATGTTGCCGAATTCAGCGTTGAATGCGCGGTGCTGGCGGCAAGCCGCGGGCATGCCGATTACATAATGACATTGGAACAGGTGCCGGTGGATGGCTGGGTGGCCAAAAACCAGCAAAGCTACGCGCCGATGCGGATCGGACGCTTCATGATCCATGGTCATAAAGACCGGATGGCAGCCAGGCAAAGCGCCACGCTGCCGATTGAGATGGATGTATCCTGCGCATTCGGTACCGGCGAACACCCGACCACGCATGGCTGTTTGATGATGATGCAGCGCTTGCAGCGCCGGCGCGGTGCACGCGTGCTTGATCTTGGCACCGGCAGCGGCGTGCTGGCGATTGCTGCAGGCCGGCTGTGGCGGGATGCGCGGGTGACCGCGAGCGATATGGATGGGCCATCGGTTCTGGTGGCACAGAAAAATTTCCGCACGAACGGCGTGAAGGCACATGCGGTAAAAGCCATGGGCTTTCGCCATGCGACAATTGGCGCCGGCAAACCCTATGATGTGATTGTGAGCAATATTTTTGCCCGCCCGCTGGCAAGGCTGGCCCCGGATATGGCCCGGCACCTAAAGCCGGGCGGGCGCATTATTCTTGCGGGTTTCCTGCATGCGCATGTGAATCTGGTGAAAAACGCCTATGCCAAACAGCGACTTTTCCTCGAAAAGCGTTTACGATTTGGTCACTGGTCGATCCTTATGCTGAGAAAATGACTGATTTCGCCGCCACAAAGCCCGAACAGAAAACGCGCCTTGAAAGCTTACGCGCCCAACTTCGCGCCGGGAAATTAGACGGATTTTTTGTGCCGCTGGCCGATGAATATTTAAATGAATATGTGCCCGATTACGCGCAGCGTCTGGCATGGCTGACCGGCTTTACCGGTTCCGCCGGTTTGGGCGTGGTGCTCGTTGATCATGCTACGCTGTTTGTCGATGGGCGTTACACGCTGCAGGCCGCCGAACAGGTGGACGCACAGCTATACGAAATCCGTCACATCAGCAAGAAGCCGCTGAGCGACTACATCAAAGAACATGTTTCAGCCGGCAAACGCATCGGCTACGACCCATGGCTGCACAGCGCCAGCTGGGTGGAACGTAACCGCAAGGCGATTGAAGAAGCGGGTGGGTTGCTGATCGCCACTTACGCCAACCCGATTGACCCATTATGGCAGAACCGGCCAGCGGTGCCGTGCGCGCCCGTGTTCGCCCAGCCCGAAAGCCTGGCGGGGGAGGCTTCCAGCCTCAAGCGCGCCCGGGTGGGCAAGGCGCTGGCCGAAAAGGGGTTGGATGCCGCGGTGCTCTGCGATCCGGCCTCTGTGGCGTGGCTTTTGAACGTGCGCGGCGGGGATGTAGAAAGCTCGCCATTGCCGCTTAGCTTTGCCATTCTGCATGGGAACAGCCGGGTGCAGTGGTTTGTTGACCCTGCCAAAACAAAAAATCTGAAAATTGAAAATGGCATTGAAGCCAATGACTTACCTGCTTTTGTTAAAGCATTGCAGAAACTGGGCGCGGCTAAGTCAAAGGTGCGGGTTGACCAATATCATACCGCTTCGGCAATCGTTGATGCGCTTCGCCAAAGCGGGGCGGAGGTCGATATCGGCGCCGACCCCTGCGAGCTGCCCAAGGCCTGCAAGAACGGGGTGGAGGTGGCCGGTATTCGCGCCGCCCATATCCGCGACGGGCTGGCGCTCTCCCGGTTTCTCGGCTGGCTGGGGGCGCAGGCGCCGGGTTCGGTTGATGAAATTGCCGCGCAGGAAAAGTTGCTTGGATATCGTAAGCTCAATAACGGTTTTCAGTATCCCAGCTTCCCCTCCATTTCCGGTGCCGGCCCGCATGGCGCGATTGTGCATTATAAGGCAAGCGCAGCCAGCAACCGCGTGCTGGGCGACCACGAGCTATATCTGATCGATAGCGGCGGCCAATACCCCGATGGTACCACGGACGTGACACGCACGGTGGCGATTGGCACGCCGAGCACCCGCATGCGCGAAGATTTTACCCGCGTACTCAAGGGCCATATTGCGCTGGCCAGCGTGCGCTTTCCCGCGGGCACCACCGGCGCGCAGCTGGATGTGCTGGCGCGGCAGTTCTTATGGCAGGCGGGGCTGGATTATGATCATGGCACCGGCCACGGCGTGGGCGCGTTTTTGAACGTGCATGAAGGCCCGCAGGGCATTTCAAGCCGCGCGCAAACGCCGCTGCAGGCCGGCATGGTGATCTCCAACGAGCCCGGCTTTTATCTGGCCGGCCAATATGGCATCCGCATTGAAAATCTGGTTGTGGTCGTGGAATCAGAAAAACAGCTGGATGGCAAACCGATGCTGGAGTTTGAAACCCTCACGCTGGCGCCGATTGATCGTAACGCGATTGAGGTGGGCATGCTGAATACGGCCGAAAAAGAATGGCTGAATGCGTATCACAAGCGCGTTTATGACGCGCATGCTGCATTTTTAGAAGGCGCGGAAAAAGAATGGCTGAAAGCGGCGACTGCCCCATTATAAAAACAGTATGTCCCTGCGAAGGTAGGGACCCATTTATCCATATTCTGATTGTTGATCGATGGGCACCTGCCTTCGCAGGTGCATACACGGAGGCAATTAGCGCTTCGTCGTTTCAAAACCGATGGCTTTGACGAACTGTTCGGGCGTATAGGTGGCGCCTGTCAGAATCATGCCGCTGACGTCGGCATCGTCGAAATTCGCGTTGGTAAGGTTGCTGCCGCTGAAATCCGCGCCGCGCAGAATGGCGCCGTTGAAATCGCCGTGGGTGAAATCACCCTTCAGCAGTTTGGCTTCGGCCATATTGGCCATTGCGAAGACGGTGGGTTTCAAGATCTTTTTGCCGGAATGGGCAATCACCATCGCGCTGCCCGTCGCCCCCGAAATATTGGCCTTGGGCATGCAGGCATACGTGAAATCGGTGCCGCGCAGATCTGACCCCACCAGCAGGGCGGCATCCAGGCAGGCGCTTTGCAGGCTGGCCATGGAAAGCTTGGAGCCGGAGAGATCGGAGAAATTGAGCACGACGCTGTTGAAAATGGCGGCCGATAGATCGCGGCGCGCCAACGAACTATGGGAAAGGTTGACGCCTTCCAAATTCGCCTGCTTGCCGCTGCGGCCCAGGCTTTCCACCCACATGCCGTGTTCGGTGAGCACGTTATCGAGCGTGGTACCCATTTCTTCCAGCGACTTCGGCAGCTTGGCGGTGGAAAGATCGATGCCGACCAGATTCTTGCGGTCGATCTTGGTGGTGGTCATATCCGCGCCGGCGAATTTGGTGCCGTTGATCTTGGCGCCCAGCAAATTCGCGCCCTGCAGGTTCGAGCCGCTGAGATTGGTGTTGGAGAGATCCGCGCCTTCAAAATTGGCGCCGTGCAGGTTGGTGTTCGATAAATCGGCTTCATTAAGCTTGGTGTTCTTGAACACGCTGTACGACAGATCGGAACCGCCGCCGAAGCCGCGGCCGATTTTGGCGCCGGAGAAGGTGGCTTTACTGAACTTGGTGTTCTGGAAATTGACCAGCGTTTCGCTGCGCAGCTCTTTCAGCTCTTCTTCCTTTTTGGAAGCCGAGAACATGTGGCCTTCGCGCAAATCGGTGTTGGCCAGCATGGCGTTTTCGAAATTGGCGCCGCGCAGCAGCGTGCCGCGCATATCGGCGTTAGTGAGATCGGCAAAGCGTAAATCGGAATTGCGCAAGTCTGCGCCGAACAAATTCGCGCTGTTCAGTTTGGCGCGGGCAAAATTAGAGCTGGTGAGCGTGGCGCCCGGAAATTCGGCGTTGGCCAGATTGCGGCCTGCCATATCCATACCCGATGCCTGGCACATGGGCAGGTTAAGGCGCTTGCCGCCCGTGCGGCCATTCACATAACGTTCATGCGCGATAAGCATTTCCGTCAGCTGGGCTTGCGTGACGAATTCAAGATAGGTGGGCCGGTCGGATGGTTTGCTCATACGAAAACTGCTTGTCGAAGATGGGAGTAGGCAGGCACTTAAACTTTAGGCCAGATCATTTAACAAACACTTAGACCAGATGCGTGGTTAATAAAAAATTTACTAAAAAAACATGGCCTCAACCATTTAGGCCGATGAGGGCCAGCCATTCGTCTTCGCTAAGGGTTTTTACCCCCAATTCTGCTGCTTTTTTAGCCTTGCTGCCGGCATCTGCCCCCACCACCACGAAATCGGTTTTGCTGGAGACGCTGCCGGCTACATTGGCCCCCATCTGCTCGGCTTTCGCTTTGGCTTCGTTGCGGCCCATTTTTTCCAGCGTGCCGGTAAAAACAATAGTTTTGCCGGTAATTGCCGATTGCACTTCGGGCGCAAATTGCCATTTGGCGGGCGCGACTTCTGCAAGCAGGGCCTTGATGGCTTTGGTATTGTGGGGTTCGGCAAAAAAAGCGGTGAGGTCTTCGATCATGGAAGCGCCGATGCCGTCTTTGGCGTTCAGCTGCGCATAGGCTTCCGATTCGATATTGGCGGCTTCGTGCATCGCTTTTTCAAACGCTGCCCATTCGCCGTATGTTTTGGCGAGCAGCTTGGCCGTGGCGGTGCCGATCTGGCGGATGCCGAGCGCATAAATAAACCGATCAAGCGGAATACTGCGCTTGGCATTAATCGCCGCAAATAGCTTTTCCGCCGATTTTTCGCCCCAGCCTTCGCGTTCTTCTAGAGCCGGGAAAGCTTTGCCGTTGCGTTTTTGAAGCGTGAAAATATCGGCGGGCGCGTGGATGATTTTTTCATCCCAGAATTCCTTGATGGTGCGTTCACCCAACCCATCAATATCGTAGGCATCGCGGCTGACAAAATGGACGAGGCGATGAATGGCTTGCGCGGGGCAAATCAGCCCGCCGGTGCAGCGGCGCACCGCTTCACCTTCTTCACGCACGGCATGGCTACCGCATTCAGGGCAGATATGCGGGAATTCGAAGGGTTTGGCGTGTTTTTTGCGGTGTTCCAGCTTCACGCCGACGATTTGCGGGATGACGTCGCCTGCACGCTGCACGATCACACGATCACCGACGCGAATATCCTTGCGGATGATCTCGTCTTCATTATGCAGCGTGGCGCGCGCGACCATCACGCCGCCGACATTGATGGGCTCTAATTCAGCAACAGGGGTAAGGGCGCCGGTGCGGCCGACCTGAATGGTGATGGCGTTCAGCGTGGTCTCAGCCTGCCGCGCGGAAAATTTATGGGCAATCGCCCAGCGGGGGCTGCGGCTGACAAAGCCTAAACGTTCCTGCAGGGCAGCGTCGTTGATTTTGTAGACCACGCCATCCACATCGAACGGCAGTTCGTCGCGCTGTTCGCCGATGCCAGCCTGATATTCCAGCATCTCTTTTTCGTTTTTGCAGAGTTTGGAAGGCTCGTTGAGCTGAAAACCCCAGGCTTTCAGCTTTTTGCGAAGATCCGCCTGGCTTTCTGCTACGTTTTCCAGCGGCCCGCCCACGGCATAGGCGAAAAACCGCAGCGGACGGGAGCGGGTGATTTCTGCGTCCATCTGGCGGAGACTCCCCGCGGCGCCGTTGCGGGGGTTGGCGAAGATCTGCTTGCCGGCTTTTTCCTGCGCTTCGTTGAGTTTAAAAAAATCACCACGTTCCATATAGACTTCGCCGCGGATTTCGACGAAATCCGGGTGCGTGCCTTTCAGTTCGTGCGGAATAGTTTTAATCGTGCGGAGGTTGGCGGTGATATCTTCGCCTTCATTGCCGTCGCCGCGCGTTGCGCCAAGGGTGAATTTGCCTTTTTCGTAGCGGAGGCTTGCCGATAACCCATCGATTTTGGGTTCGGCCATGAAAGATAGCGGCGTATCATCCGGCAGTTTCAAAAAGCGGCGGATGCGGCCGGTAAAATCATTCACATCGGCTTCATCAAACGCGTTGCCCAGCGAAAGCATGGGCGTGATGTGCTGCACTTTTTTAAAGCCGGCCGCCGGTTTGGCGCCCACGCGTTTTTCCGGGCTGTTGGCAGGGGCGAGATGCGGAAAGGCTTCTTCCAGCGTGCGATATAACTTCCGCAGATCATCGTAATCGGCATCGCTGATTTCCGGCGCGTCTTTCTCGTGGTAGCGCACGTCATGATGGGCGATGAGATCGGCGAGGCGTGCCAGTTCGGCCTTGGCTTCCAAAGGCGTGAGCTCCGCTGCGGCGGATTCTTTCTTTTTCTTGGTGGTCATGAGGCTTTACGTTTCTTGGCGCCCGTTTTGCCGGCCAGCAGGCTGGCGGCGGCATCGCGCGCGGCATCGGTCACAGCGCTGCCAGCCAGCATGCGGGCGATTTCTTCCTGCCGTTCGTTAGCAGGCAAATTCACCAAACGTGTGGAGGAACTGCCGGCCTTAAAGCTTTTTTCCACCCGCCAGTGATTATCGCCGCGCGCGGCGAACTGCGGGATGTGGGTGGTGGCCAATGTTTGAATATTG
>JBEHYA010000044.1:0-15639 GCA_048498415.1 Pseudomonadota bacterium | reverse complement strand
GGAAGCCGATACCGTGCGAGGCATTCGGTAAGCGGTGCGGAGTTAGGAAGGACTGACCGGCGGCGGCGCCGGCATCGGCTTTAAAATCGTCAAGGGCCCGCTGGTGCTGGCCCACGAACAGGGCCGCGATCTGGTCATTGATGAACTCAACAAATGCAAACCCGGCACCGAAACGCCATTGCAGAATGTGTGGCAGGTACTGAATGGCGAAAAGGACGAGCACACCGTGCAGCTCGGCGGCCTTGGCACCTTTACGTTCCGCCGCGGGCAGCCCGGCATCGTGATCGGCACCGGCAACCTGCCCAAGGACGGCCAGGCCACGCATTTTATTTCTGAATCATTCGATAGCCGCGTGCCCAGCTTCGTCATTCCCAATTTCGATGCCGAAGACTGGCAGGACCGCATCGCGCAGGTGGCCAGCTCGCTGCCCATTCCCATCCTGCACCGCCTGCAGGCGGGCGCGTGGAAAGACCGCGACGCGAAAAACCCCAGCGCCGGCCAGGTATGGACGGTATCGGACGAAGAAGATTTCACCAAGCTTTTGTTCGAGATTTCCACGCTGGGCATGGATGAAGGCCAGCAGCGCGGCGTGAAGGAATGGCAGATGAGCCAGGTGGCCAACTGGAAGAACGTGCTGGATGCCACCCAGAAACTCGGCGAATTTTATTATCAGTGGTCGCAGCTGGTCGATCCGGATTCCGATCTTCTCAAGAAAACCGAGTTCGCCGATATTCTGCTGGAAGTCGATAACGCCGACCTGCCCACCGCCAAGGTCACGCCGCGCAGCATGATCCGGCATTTCGAACAGGCGCTGGTAATCGGGCCGGATAAAAAGAAGGCCGAGAGCACCGGCGGCTTCAACCCTGCGCGCAACTGGAACATGCCGGCGCTGGGCGCCATGGGCTTCACCGAGCCGGTCGAACTGCATTTCGGCCAGCGCCTGGTGAACGCGATCATGGAAGAAATTTACCGCACCGCGGCGCAGGTGGGCAAAAAGCACCTGTACGAACAGCTGATGGACGACGCTAAAAAAGCCGGTCTGGTCGGCGACCCGGCGCCGCTGGCCCAGCTCCTTAATGTCGATCCCGCCAAGGTGCAGGGTTCGCTGGCGCAGGCCAAGAGCGAGCAGAGCCTGCACGCCGCGCTTCTACGCGCGCTGCACCCCGCGCTCGGGCTTTCGGATGTTGACGAGGAAATCCTGCCCCTGCGTCAGGTGCAGGCGGCGCTGGAACAGATCACCGCCCAGCCGCAGCTGGTGGCGGAAGAGAAAAAAGCCAGCGTGCTGCGCCTGCCCAATGCCGATATCGAGAAAGTGGGCGAACAGCTGTTTATGCCGGCCACCGCGATCGATCTGAAAGGCCGCGTCATCAAGGCGGCAAAATCCCTGTTGCCGCCCGAACGCCTGATTGACCTTTCCACGCTGCTCACCGGTCTGGCCATGCCGGTCGTGGGGCCGCAGAACCTTGCCGGGCTATGGATGGAATCTTTTACCGACGGCACATTCATTTCGGATGAGCCGACGGCGATTGCCGAAAACCGGTCGAAGAAAAATTTTGCCGTCACCACCCTGTTCTGCCGCAAAACCGGCAGCGACGGCAATGCGGATTACCAGACGCTGCAGGTCATGCGGAACGGCATTACCCGCCGCACCCTGATTGTGGGCGAGGAGGCGATCCCGGATGAACTGTATAACCGCCTGAAGCGCGTCAATATCGTTTACCTGCCGCGCGGGCATGAAATGACGGTCAGCCGCCTGCAAAGCGAAGTGAATGTGATTCCCAAGGCCGATCAGGCGGATATCGTGGCCGCGCTGCTCATGCGGAACGATGCCGGCGCCGCGGGCGCGAAAACGCCGCTGGCGGACTGGCTGGCGGCGGCTTCCGAAGTCACCGTGCAGCGTCCGGTTTTTCTCACGCGCCTCACGCCGGCGGAATCCGGCGTCACGCTGCGGCCGGTCAATGCCCGGAAAGCTGTCAACCCGCTGCTGGCCGGCGTACTGTCGGCGTGATCATTCATACGCCCGCGCCGCATTTATTTCCGCGCGCAGCTTTGCCGCTTTGGGCGAAACATCGGCCAGCGTCAGGCGGTGCACGCGGTTCAGGGGCGGGTTGTTACCTTTAATGAGATCGCGTTCTTCATCCAGGCGCAAATCGGTGCGCGGGCTATGGCGCACGGCAATATGGTTCGCGCCTTTTTTTACCGCTTCCCGCCAGCGCTCGTGGTGGCTAAGGCGCGTGCCCATGCAGAAACTTTCACCGATATAAAGAAGCCGGGTTTCCGCGAACAAATTCAGGCGGATGAACGCATACAGCCCCGGCCAGGCTTTCAGGCAGCGGCGGGCATCCAGCAGGTCGAATATATATGTGGCGCCGGAACGGCCGGTGAAAACGAATTGGGCGGGCATGACGGGCAGGGGGCAGTAGAACAAAACAGGAATATGTGATACGCCCAATGCCCTCTATAATGGAAGTCCTCAATTGGGGCATTTGCACAATCCGGTATGCCGAAAAAAATTTCCGCATCAGAAAGTTACTGCCGTGGCCTCGCGCCCGTCGTGGGGGCGCATGCGCATACGCTTGTTCTGGGTTCCATGCTCGGCAAAAAATCGCTGGAACTTCGGCAGTATTATGCCCACCCGCAAAACGCGTTCTGGAAAATCATGGGCGCGCTGTTTGATGCCGAAACCAAAACCTATGCAGCGCGTTTATCCATCATCGAAAATAACAAACTCGCCTTGTGGGACACCTTAAAATGCTGCGTGCGGCCCGGCAGCCTGGATGCCGATATCGATGATGCCAGCATCGAAGCAAATGACTTCGCGCCTTTCTTCAAAAAATACCCGGCGATCACCCGCGTGTTTTTTAATGGCACTAAGTCGGAGCAGGTATTCCGCCGCCGCGTCATGCCGGAACTCTCCGACGCCATTAAAAAGCGCATCACCTTCGCCCGCCTGCCCTCCACCAGCCCCGCGCATGCGGGCCGCAGCTTCAAACAGAAGCTGGCGCTATGGCGGGCAATTATACGTTAAAAACCCCATATTTCAGGGTTTGCGACATTCAAATAGTTATATTGTAACAATTCAGGCGCCATGCTAAAACCGCACGCATGACCGAAGAGCATGATTCCGCGCATTGCGAACATTGCCACCACGAAGAAGCGGAAGTCACATTGCTTTCCGCCTCCGCCCTGCATCGCCTGGGCTGGGGCGCGGGGCTGATGGCATTTCTGTGGCTTATCATCGGCTGGGCGATCCGCTGATGCTCGCAATCAAAAATCTCACCGCCGGCTATGAACGCCGCCCGGCCATTCACCATTTAAGCGCGGCGATTGCAAACGGCGCGCGGCTTGCCGTCATCGGCCCCAATGGCGGCGGCAAAAGCACGCTGCTGAAAGCCATCATGGGGCTTATCAAGCCCATGTCGGGCAGCGTGGCGTTTGATAATAAAAAAACCCACGTCGCGTATCTGCCGCAGCTCAGCGAAATCGACCGCAGCTTTCCCATCACCGTCTACGATGTGGCGCTTATGGGCGCATGGCGCCGCGCCGGCTTTTTCAGAAGCATTACGCCAGCCCAGCGCGCCGCCGCTATGGCCGCCCTCACACAAGTTGGCATGGAAGCTTTCGCGGAACGGCCCATCGCCGCGCTCTCGCTCGGCCAATTCCAGCGCGTGATGTTCGCGCGGCTCATTGTCGAAAATGCCGATTGTTATTTGCTGGATGAGCCTTTCTCCGCCATCGACAGCCGCACGATTACCGATTTATTGAAGGTGATCGAAGGCTGGAATGGACAAGGCAAAACCGTCATCTGCGTGCTGCATGACTTACGCCAGGTCAAAGACCATTTCCCGCAAAGCCTGTTAATCTCCAAGGAACTCATCGCCTACGGCCCCACCGCTTCCGTCATTACCCCGGAAAATCTCGACCGCGCCGCACAGCTCTCCACCCACTGGCATGAAGACACCGATTTGTGCCACATCGACGACCGGAAAAGCGCATGAGTATCGCTGATCTCCTTATCGCACCGTTTACTGATTTCGTGTTCATGCGCCGCGCTTTGGCGGGCTGCTGTTTGCTCTGTATGGGCGCGGCGCCCTTGGGCGTTTTGCTTATTCTTCGCCGCATGAGCCTGATGGGCGAAGCGATGTCGCATGCCGTGCTGCCGGGTATCGCCGCCGGCTTTCTGGTGGCCGGCATGTCGGTGACCGCCATGGGCCTTGGCGGCATGGTGGCCGGCCTTGTGGTGGCGCTGCTGGTGGGTTTGGCCAGCCGGTACAGCCAGTTAAAGGAAGACGCGAATTTGGCGGCGTTTTATCTCATTGCGCTGGCGCTGGGCGTGCTTCTGATATCGCTCCGCGGCACATCAATTGACCTGATGCACCTGCTATTCGGAACCGTATTGGCCGTAGATGACGCCGCGCTGCGCTTCATGGGCGCGGTCACCTCGTTCACGGTGCTGATGTTTGCCGTATTCTACCGCCCGCTCATGACCGAAGCGTTCGATCCCGTTTTCATGCGCAGCCTTGGTCACACAGGCGCCATCTTCCATCTCATGTTCTTATTTTTAGTTGTCATCAATCTGGTCGCCAGCTTTCAGGCGCTGGGCACGCTCATGGCCGTTGGCCTTATGATGCTGCCTGCCGCAGCTTCCCGGTTCTGGGCGCAGAGCTTTATCGGCCTTGCCGGCAGCGCCATTGGCATTGGCATCGCATCCAGTATCATCGGCCTGCTTATTTCCTATCACATCAATGTGCCCTCGGGCCCGGCGATCATTCTCACCGCCGGCGCGTTTTATGTGGTCTCGTTACTGGCGGGCCCGCGGGGCAGCGTGCGGGCGAAGTTTTTTACCACGCGCCATCTGGCGCCGTAGCCTCAATCTGCTTCTGGCGCATGCGGTAACGCGCTTTATCGTCGTCGCTTGTCGCCGCATAACACGCCGCGCAGGAAACCCCCGCCTCATACTGCGCATGCGCGCGGTCATTTTCTGAAAGCGGCTTGCCGCAGCAATAGCACATCGCAAAATGCCCGCTTTTCAAGCCGTGGCCCACCGCCATGCGCTTATCAAAGACATAACAATCACCCTGCCAGCGGCTTTCATTTTCTGGAATTTCTTCCAGATATTTGAGAATGCCGCCCTTCAGGTGATAGACCTCCGCAAACCCTTCCGCCTTCATGAAAGCCGAAGCCTTCTCGCAGCGAATGCCGCCGGTGCAGTACATGGCGATTTTTTTATGCTTCGCGGGATCAAGTTTTTCACGCACAAAATCCGCAAACGCGGTGAAGCTTTCAATGCGGGGATCAATGGCATTTTTAAACGTGCCGATATCCGTCTCATAGCTATTGCGCGTATCCAGCACCACCACATCGGGCTGGCTCACCAGCGCGTTCCAGTCTTTGGCGGCCACATAGGTGCCTTTCATGGCGGCCACGTCCAGCTGCGGCTGGTTGAACGTAATCGTCTCGCGCTTCAGGCGGATTTTCAGGCGGTTGAACGGCTTTTCCGCCGCCTGCGAAAATTTCACATCCTCAATCGGCAGGCCGGTTTTTTCATTTAACAATGCCAGCATCTGCTGAATAGCCGCTTCGCGCCCCGCCAGCGTGCCGTTGATGCCTTCCGGCGCAATCAAAAGCGTGCCGCAGATATCCAGCGCGGCAAAGGCGGGCTTCAGCGCCGCGCGCAGCGCGCCGGCGTCGGCAATTGGCGTGAAATGATAAAGGGCGGCGATCCGGTACATGCCCCGTTTTATATCAGCGTTTTTTAAAAAGCGCATGGCCGTTGCGTTTGCCACTGTATTTTAACGGCTTTCTTATATTTGGCGCGGGCAAACCGGTTAGCAAAAAAACGCATGGGTCTTTAATTTCGGTTTTCACATTCAACTTGTGAGGAGTTTTTATGAAAAAATATCTCGCCATTCTGGGTATCCTGGCAGCCTGCGCGGGTCTGTCGGCCTGTGCCGAAGAACGCGCCGCCACGCTGCCGCCCGGCCAGTACGAAAGCACGCATGTTTCAACCGATGCCAACGGCACCGAATACAAGAACACGTCCAAGACGGATGTGACGGAAGACCGTTATGGCAACAAGAAGGTGACCGTCCACAAGAAGACGACCCGCGATCCGAAGGGCCTCTTCAACAAGGAAACCACCAGGGAAACCACGAAGGAAATCGATACCACGCGTTAATTCCTTCTCCCCGCACACCGTCGAAAAGCGCCCCGCAGCCACTCATGCGGGGCGTTTCTCTTTTTAGCGCTTTGCGCTAGGGTAGCGGCGTCCCATCCGGAGAATCCCATGCGTGTTTTATTATTCGTTCTGCTGCTTAGCATCGCCGCGCCGGCTTTCGCCGATGCTGTTAAGCCCGATGCGCCCTTGAACGTGAAGCTGGAACAGCCCTGGGCACGCCCCGGCGTGAAGGGCGGGGAGCTCGCCATCTATCTCATCCTCGAAAATCACACGGGTAAGGATCTGGTCTTGCGCGACCTCTCCACTCCCGCCGCCGAAATGGCGATGGTGCATGAGAACATAAGCCAAGGCGGCGTCGTCAAAATGCGCATGATCGAAGATTTAAAAATCCCTGCCGGCACAAGCGTCGATTTCACGCCGAAAGAAAAGCACATCATGCTCACCGGCCTCGCGCACGATATTCGTCTCGGCGATCGTATCACGCTCAATTTTGTGTTCGATCAGGGCAACGCCAAGATCGATGTGCCCGTGCAGATGGGCCCCGCCTATACCAACAATTAAGTCCATACGAACATCCCAGCGAAAGCTGGGATCCAGTTTCCGTGCAGCAATCAAACGGGATACCGGCTTTCGCCGGTATGTACGTGAAAGTTACGGCACGTAAAGCAGCGGGAACCGCTTCTGCAGCGCGTCCACCTTCGGCTTATCGTTGGCGCAGATATATGGGTTGGTCGGGTGCCGTTTGAAATAATCCTGATGGTATTCTTCCGCCGCATAAAACGCTTTCAGCGGCACCACCTGCGTGACAATCGGTTTGCTATAGCTGGCCTGCGCGGTTTTGATCGCATTGATCACGGCGCTGTTCTGCGCCGGCCCATCCACGAACACGGCCGAGCGGTACTGCGTGCCGTTATCCGGCCCCTGCCGGTTAAGCTGCGTGGGGTCGTGCGCCACTAAAAAATAGACATTCAGAATATCATCAAGGCTGATGATATTGGGATCGAACGTGACCTTCACCGATTCCGCGTGCCCCGTGGTGCCGGTGGAGACCACGTCGTATTGCGCCGTTTCCTGATTGCCGCCGGCATATCCTGATATGGCTTCGATCACGCCCTTGGTGTGCTGGAATACTGCCTGCACGCCCCAGAAGCAGCCGCCCGCCAGCACAATCGTCTCGCGCGGCGGGCCGTTCTTTGCGGCTTCGGCGGCCATTGAACGCGAGACATGGAAAATCACGCCGGCCAGCAGCATCAGGCCAATCACGATCGCGATGGTGCGAATGCTGTAATCGATCATGGGGTTCCGCTCTCCACTTTTCGCCGCGCAAGATTTCGGCCGGCCTGAGGGTTAAGCAAATAAAGTTATATCATATTTCAACGATTGCTAGGCCGAATAAGCATGCTTAAGGCCGCGTTGACCCTGTAGGCATTTGAAAAAAATAACGGTGCATTTCGCAAACGAACTTGCGTGGGTGGCATAAAAGCCCTTTAAATGGCGCCATGGCGACCAAATCCAAGTCAGGCAAGGCAGGGAAGGGCGGCGGAACGAATAGTGGCCGCCAGCTCAGCGTGCGCGTGAAAACGGCGCGCAAGCGCAGCCTGTCGTCTACGCGCTGGCTGCACCGCCAGCTCAACGACCCTTACGTGGCCGCCGCCAAACGCGAAGGCTACCGCAGCCGCGCCGCGTTTAAAATGATTGAGCTGGATGAAAAATATAAGCTCCTCAAGCCGGGTCTTCGCGTCGTTGATCTCGGCGCCGCGCCCGGCGGCTGGAGCCAGATCGTGGCCGATAAAATCAAGGCCGGCGACAAGGGGCACTTGGTTGCGCTCGATATTCTGGAAATGCCGCCCATCCCCGGCGTTGAAATTATTCATACCGATTTCACGCGTGACGATGCGCCGGATCAGATCAAGGCGCTCCTCAAAGGCCAGGCCGATTTAGTCCTCAGCGACATGGCCGCGCCCACCACCGGCCACAACGCCACCGACCACTTACGCATCATGCACCTTGCCGATCTCGCCTATGATTTTGCGAAAGACGTGCTTGCGCCCAAAGGCGCCTTTGTGTGCAAGCTCTTTCAGGGCGGGGCGGAAAAAGAACTTCTCGACAAACTCCGCAAAGACTTTGCCAGCGTCAAACACGCCAAACCCCCCGCCAGCCGTTCGGACTCCGCCGAGAGTTATATTGTGGCCCAGGGTTTCCGCGGCTAAAACCCAGCAAAAACGCGCTTTCGCCGCGCCGATCTTTTCCCTTTTAATTTCAGAATCCGTCGCTATATTGCGCGGGGATAAGGGAGAAAAAACATGACGGCCTTATCCGATAAAGCAGCTTTCCGCGAAGCCCTGACGTTCGACGACGTGCTGCTTGTTCCCAAAGCCTCCAGCGTTTTGCCGCACGAAGCCAATACCGCCACGCGGCTCACCAAAACCATTCAGCTCGGCATTCCGCTTCTTTCGGCGGCCATGGATACCGTCACCGAACACCAGATGGCGATTGCGCTGGCCCAAGCCGGCGGCCTTGGCGTTATTCATCGCAACCTCACCCCCGCCGAACAGGCTGAAGAAGTGCGGCGCGTAAAGCGCTTTGAATCGGGCATGGTGGTGAACCCTATCACGATCACGCCGGATGCCATGCTGGCCGATGCGCTTGCCATCATGGCGCGCGAACGTATCTCGGGTATTCCTGTTGTGGAACAGCCCAGCGGCAAGCTGGTTGGCATTCTCACGCACCGCGATGTGCGTTTTGCCACCAATACCAAGCAGCCCGTGAAAGAACTCATGACCGCGCAGAATTTAGTGACGGTGCGCGAGAATGTCGGGCAGGAAGATGCCAAGAAATTGCTGCATCAACACCGCATCGAAAAACTGCTGGTCGTCGATGGCAGCTACCGCTGCATCGGTTTGATGACGGTGAAGGATATCGAAAAGAGCCAGGCGTATCCCAACGCCTGCAAGGATGAAAAAGGCCGCCTGCGCGTGGCCGCAGCCACCGGCACCGGCGAAAACGGTTTCACCCGCGCGAAAGCGCTCATTGAAGCGGGCGTGGATGTGGTCGTCATCGATACCGCCCACGGCCATAGCAGCAAGGTGATCGATCAGGTCAAACAGGTGCGGGCATTGGACAATCGCACGCAGATCGTGGCGGGGAATGTCGCCACCGGCGAAGCGGCGGAAGCCCTCATTGCCGCCGGCGCGGATGCCATCAAGGTCGGCATTGGCCCCGGTTCCATCTGCACCACGCGCATGGTCGCGGGCGTTGGCGTGCCGCAGCTCACGGCCGTGATGGATGTGGTGGCGGCTGCCCGTAAACAGGATGTTCCCGTCATCGCCGATGGCGGCATTAAATATTCGGGTGATTTTGCCAAGGCCATTGCGGCGGGCGCCGATGCGGCCATGCTGGGTTCCATGTTCGCGGGCACCGATGAAGCGCCGGGCGATGTGGTGCTCTATCAGGGTCGTTCCTATAAAACCTATCGCGGCATGGGCAGCGTGGGGGCGATGGCCGGCGGTTCGGCGGATCGCTACTTCCAAGGTAACGTCAAGGAAACCCAGAAGCTGGTGCCGGAAGGTGTGGAAGGCCGCGTGCCCTATAAGGGTGCGGTTTCCGCCGTCGTGCACCAATTGGTGGGCGGTCTGCGTGCCTCCATGGGTTACACCGGCAGCGCCACCATCAAAGACTTTCAGGAACGTGCCGAATTCGTGCGCATTACCAATGCTGGGTTAACTGAAAGTCACGTGCACGATATTCAGGTCACCGCCGAAGCGCCGAATTACCGCCGCGACTAAGGATTTGTCATGAAAGACGCGGGCCGCATTCAGGCGGTAATCGATCTCGTCCAGCATGTGCATGACGAGCCGCGGCCTTCCGATGCGCTCATCAGCGCATATTTCCGTGGGCATCGTTACATCGGCTCCAAAGACCGCACCGCGATCGCGGAAATGACCTATGACATTCTCCGCCACAACGCGCGTTTGAACTGGTGGAAGGATTATTTAAAAGCCGGCGGTGATTATGCCCGCACCATTGTGCTGCTCTATCTGGCATTGGTGCAAAAAGAAAACGCCAGCGGCCTCGCGCGGCTTTTCACGGGCGAACAGCACGCGCCGGCGGCCTTCACCCATGATGAAACCAAACTGGTCGCGCAATTTAAAGGCCGCACGCTGCTGCATCCCGATATGCCGCAAGCGGTGCAATACGAATGCCCCGACTGGGCGTATGAACAGTTCGTCACGCGTTTTGGCGATCAGGCCAAAAACGAGCTGGAGGCGATGCTGGATGCCGCGCCCCTTGATATCCGCGTGAACATTTTAAAAGCCACGCGCGAGGATGTTCTTAAAGAACTCAAAAAACTGGATATCGCTGCTGAAGCCACGCCGCTCTCGCCCCTCGGTATCCGCCTCAAGCAGCGCGTGGCGCTGGCCCAGACCGATATCTTCAAAAACGGCCTTGTGGAAATACAGGATGAAGGCTCGCAGATGGTGGCGGGGCTGGTCGATGCCAAACCCGGCATGAGCGTCGTTGATTTCTGCGCCGGCGCCGGCGGCAAAACGCTGGCGGTGGCGGCGGCCATGAACAACAAGGGCCGCGTGGTGGCGTGTGATGTGCTGGCCAAACGTCTGGAGCGCGCGCGCGAACGCTTCCGCCGCGCCGGCCTCCATAATATCGAACTCCACCCGCTAAAAAACGAGCGTGACGACTGGGTGAAGCGCAACGCCGGCAAATACGACCGCGTTTTGGTGGATGCGCCGTGCTCCGGCACCGGCACATGGCGGCGTAATCCCGATGCCCGCTGGAAAAAACTCGGCCCCGGCCTTGAGGAACTGTTGCCGCTACAGAAGAATATTTTGGAAAGCGCGAGCCGTCTGGTGAAACCCGGCGGGCGACTGATTTACGCCACCTGCTCCATGCTGAACGAAGAGAATGCCGGGCAGGTTGACGCGTTTCTTGAAAAAAATCCCGAATTTGTGCGCATCGGCGACGATCTCGCTCTCACCCCCGCCAAAAACAATACCGATGGGTTCTATGGCGCAGTGTTGCAACGCAATTAAACTCGAATCCCCCTCCCCTTGAGGGAGGGGGATTTGCACAAAAAGCCATTCTGTCATCCCCGCGAAGGCGGGGATCCACGATAGGCCATTAAACAAAGCTTTCGTCATATGGCTTGCCGTGGATGCCCGCCTTCGCGGGCATGACGCGGATAGACTGCGGCGAGGACTTTTTGTGCAAAGCCAGGGAGGGGCTAGGGGAGGGGTCGGTGCCGCTGGGCAAGTCGTTTGCTAACGGAGAGGCGAACCCCTCACCCGCAAGAACTAAGGCTTGCGAAGGCGCAAACCTAAGTTCTTGCAACCTCTCCCTCAAGGGGAGAGGGGATTTTAGGGGTATGACAATTCGTTTTAGGTTATCACGCCGCCAGCGCTTCTTCGGCGGGCTGGAAGTTTTTAGCGAGGGCTTCCGCCACCTCGCGGTGGGTGATCTGGCCCTTCATCACATTCAGGCCCTTACGGAAATTCGCATTTTCCGTGAGGGCTTTCTTTAAGCCCTTATCGGCGAGCGTGAGAATATACGGCAGCGTGGCGTTATTGAGCGCGAAGGTGGATGTGCGCGCAACAGCCCCCGGCATGTTGGCGACGCAATAATGAATGACTCCATCAATTGTATAAACGGGGTCGGCATGCGTGGTGGCTTTTGATGTCTCAAAACAGCCGCCCTGATCAATCGAGACATCCACCAGCACGCTGCCTTTCTTCATCTGGCTCACCATCTGGCGCGTGACGAGGCGGGGGGCCGAAGCGCCCGCGACCAGCGCGGCGCCAATCACCAGATCGGCATTCAATACATGCGCTTCAATGGTCTGGTCGGTGGGATAGATGGTGGAAATGCTGGCGCCAAAGAACATATCCAGCTCTTTCATGCGTTCATTCGAGCGTTCAATCACCGTCACATGCGCGCCCATGCCAATCGCAACCTTGGCGGCGTTGGTGCCCACCACCCCGCCGCCTAAAATCACCACTTCGCCCGCATTCACACCCGGCACGCCCGATAATAAAACGCCGCGCCCGCCATGGCTTTTTTCCAGATAATGCGCTCCCGCCTGGATCGACATGCGCCCCGCCACTTCCGACATCGGCGCCAGCAAAGGCAGGCGGCCCTTATCATCCGTCACGGTTTCATAGGCAATCGCGCTCACGCCCGATTTCATCAATAGGTCGGCCTGCGCCGGGTCGGGCGCCAGATGCAGATACGTGAAAAGAATCTGGTTTTCCCGCAGCATCCTGCATTCATTGGGCTGCGGTTCCTTGACCTTCACGATCATTTCCGCGCGCTTGAATATGTCTTCGGCGCTTGCGGCCATCTCGGCGCCGGCGCGTTTGTAATCATCGTCGGTAAGGCCAATCGAAGCGCCGGCTTCCGCCTGCACCAGCACCTTGTGCCCATGTTTGATGGCTTCGCGCACCGTCGCGGGCGTCATGCCAACGCGGTATTCATGGTTTTTGATTTCCTTGGGAACGCCGATCAGCATGTGACCCCCTATGCTACTTTGAAAAAATCTTCATCACCTTCAATACAAATCCGATCAGGCGCGGCATCATCAGCGGGCGGAGCAGGCGCGGGTCGAGATTAGCCATGCGGCGGTTATTCTCGCTGATGGAAAGCTCAAGAAATTCGCGCACGTTGAAATCCGCCGCCAGCGTCTCGCCGCCCGAAGCCACAAAATTATCCCCGCTGCCCGCATCGCCCGCGACCGACAGGCGGCCAAAGGCATTGACCATCAGGGCGGCAAAGCAGCGCGCACGGAAAATCATGCGCTCGAAAAAATTCTTGTTCGCCGCCGTCCACGCCACCCAGTTCACAAAGAACAGGATATGGCGGCTTTCCTCGCGCACCACGGGTTCAAACGTATCGACGAGGGCGGGCGGGAAAAAGCCCGAGCGTTTGGCGACTTCAAACAGCCCAAAAGCAAAGAAACTGTCAAAACATTCGCCATAGCCGGTGCGCAGGAACGACCATTCGGCGTCGCGATCGGCGGCATAGGCGGGTTCGGGCTGCAGCTTGATGCCGTAGAAACGCACCATGTGCTCTAAAACATTTTTATGCCGCGCTTCTTCAAAGGCATTAAGCGCCACCGCCTGTTTTAAAAGCGGGTCGGTAAGCGTATCGGCGAGGCGCTGCACGCGAATGGAGGCATAGCCTTCCGTCTGCACGGCCACGTCCCAGAAGGGTAGGCTGGTGATGCGCTTTAAGGCTGCATCGTCCAGCGTGGGCCATTCGATCACGGCGGGCTTATAGGCATCGAAGGTATCCAGCAGCATGCGGCAGAAGGCCTGCTTGTGTTCGGGCGAACCGATGCGGAAAGGCGAGGGGGCATCGAAGCCGGCAAGCGTTGCGCTGGTCATTCTAAATCCTAACAAAAATGAAGCAGGGTGATTCAAACAGGTTTCTATTCAAAAGCAAGGTTAGGCTTAGCAGCCGCAACAGAATCCCCCTCCCCTTGAGGGAGGGGCTAGGGGAGGGGTCGGGAATGCCGGGTAAGTAGTCAGCCGCCGGAGCCAGAACCCCTCACCAGCAAGAACTAAGGCTTCGCGAAGGCGCGAAACCTTAGTTCTTGCAACCTCTCCCTCAAGGGGAGAGGGGAAGTATAGTATTCGCTCAGAATATGGGTCTTTTCCGCTTTAAGGCCCCTTGTCAGCGGGGCCGTTTCGCACCACATAATAGTGTTATGACCACGCGCCTTTCCATTTTCAGCAGCCCGTTCCTGCTCGGCTTTGACCAGTTCGAACGCACGCTCGACCGCGTGAGCAAGGAAGCCTGCAATTACCCGCCCTATAACATCGAACAGACGGGCGAGAATAACCTGCGCATCACGCTGGCGGTGGCGGGTTTCGCGCAGGAAGATTTGGCGGTGCACACCGAAGACAGCCAGCTGGTCATCCGCGGCCGCCAGAGCGCGGCTGAAAATGAGGAGCGGATTTTTCTTCACCGCGGCATCGCCGCACGCCAGTTCCAGCGCATTTTTGTTTTAGCGGAAGGCATCGAGATTAAAGGCGCCACGCTGGAAAACGGCCTGCTGCATATTGATATCGCGCGGCCCGTCCAGCAGCCGGTCGTGCAGAATATTCCGATCAACAAAGGTAAACAGAATTTAACGACTTCGATTGCAATCGCGCCGGAAAGCCCGCGCGAGGATAAATAAGCGCCATAAAATATGGCCCGTTTTTTGCGTTAATACGGGCTTAGGCGAAATTAAATACGATTAATACTTCCTTATGAGTCGTGACCTATCCTGATTTCATGAGCAAGAATTTCATCGCCAAGCCCGAGCGGGCCGCTAAGGATGCGAGCCGCCAAGACTTCACCAGCTTCGGTCTGGAAGATCTGGCTTACGTGAAAAATGTGGTTGTCGATGGCCAGGCCATGCAGGCCGTACACGCCGCCGACGGCACGCCGCTTACCGTGATTACCGGCCGCGACCTTGCCTTCGCCACCGTGCGCCAGCACGAGATGGAACCCTTAAGCGTTCACTGATTTAAAATAGCCAAAACTTCTGCGCGTCATCCCGGCGAAGGCCGGGATCCACGATAGGTTATTAAACAAAGACTTTCCTGCAGGGCTTGTCGTGGATGCCGGCCTTCGCCGGCATGACCGTTTATTAATACGGCAGGCGCGAGCAGCCCGTGGTGCTCATGCCATAGGTGAGCGCGTATTTATCGCGCAGCGAAATGGGAATGCGTTCCCATTTGGTCAGGCCGTTATTCATCTGCACGATCAGCAGCGCCGAATTCGGTTCGCCCGGCTTGATCACGATATTATCCACGAAATATTTATCCGTGCCGAACCCGACATAGGGGCGCTTGGTATCGCGGTCGGTCAGCACATCGGCCGTCTGGCTCAGGCAGATATTCTTGCGGTTGGGGTCGTGCAGCAGCTTGTCGGCTTTATAGGTGTTCATCACATTGGGGCCGAAATAGGCGACAAAGCCGACCGTCGCGGCAATCACCGCCAGCAGGAAAATGAAACCGCCGACCCCGCGGCCCGACGAATCCTTCACAAAACCTGCGCTCATGCGGCCGCCTCCAACTCTTTTTCCTGCGCGGTGAACAGGGCGTAAAGCGCCTTGGCATCGCTGGTCTTGCGCAGTTTCTCTGCGAAAGCCGCATTACGGAACATCCGGCTGATTTTGGCAAGCGCTTTCAGGTGGTCGGCGCCGGCATCCGCCGGAGCAAGGAGCATATAAATCAAATCCACCGGCTTATCGTCGATGGATTCGAAGGGAATGGCCTCCGGCAGGCGGGCAAAAAAGCCATAGACGCGGTCAATGGCTTCCATCTTGCCGTGGGGAATGGCAATGCCATAGCCCACGCCCGTGGTCGCCAGTTTTTCGCGCGCGAACAGCGTATCGAAGATGGCATGTTCGCTCAGGCCCGTGGCGGCCGCGCCCAGCCTGGCCAGTTCCTCCAGCGCCT
>JBEHYA010000043.1:0-16267 GCA_048498415.1 Pseudomonadota bacterium | reverse complement strand
TCGAACACGAATTAGCCGATCCCGACAAGCACGAGGCGGCGCTGGCGGTCTACGGCGAGCTGCAAGAGAAATTCGAACTGGCGGGCGGCTATACCTACCGTGCCGATAAAGACGCGCCCACGCTGCGGGCCGGTGGCGCCACAGGGCATGAGCAGGAAGTCAAAGAAAATTCCCCCGTCAAACCGGGCGATGTCGTGACCATACCGGAGCGTTTCTTCTGATGCTGACAACCGAAAAACTCACCGCCATGACGGATATGCGCGATCTGTGGTTGTTCCTGCAACGCAATGCGCGGCTTATTCTTTTGTGCACGCTCGGCATCACGCTGCTCGCTGCCACGCTGGCCTTCGTGCTGCCGCCCAAATACCGCAGCACCGCGGTGCTGATGGTCGACCCCCGCAAGGCGCATGTGACATCGGTGCAGGATGTGCTTTCAAGTTTACCAGCCGATAATTTCGTGGTGCGCAGCGAGCTGGATATCGTGCAATCCAGCAACGTCATGGGCCGTGTGATCGATGACCTGAAATTACTGCAGGACCCGGATTTTAATCCCGCATTAAAAGGCGCGGGCTGGTGGGAACGCTATCTGCCATCCGCCAAAACACTGAGCGCTGAAGAAAAGGCGGCGCAGTCACGCGTGCTGGCCATGCGAACGCTGGCCAAACATTTGAATGTCAGCAACGATGGCCGTTCATATACCATTTCAATCGAATACCGCGACCATGATGCCGCTCGCGCCGCGCGTATTGCGAATGCCTTTGCCGAGCAATATCTGGTCGACCAGCTGGAAGTCAAATACGCCGCCACCCAGCGCGCCAACGACTGGATTACCAAGCGCCTGGATAGCATGCGCGCCGATTTGAACGCGGCGGAAAAGGCGGTGGAAGAATTCAAAATTAAAAACAATCTTGTGGGGGCCGGCGATAGCACCATCACGCAGCAGCAGCTTGCTGCCGTCAACGCGCAGCTTGTCCAGGCCCGCACGGAACTGGCGCAGGCGGAGGCGCGTTTAAATAGTGTGCGGGGCCGGGGCGGGCAGCGGGTGGAAGTCTCTTCCGCGGTGCTGTCTTCCGATCTCATCCAGAAACTCAAAGTGCAGGAAGCGGAAGTGCGGCGCAAAGAAGCCGATTTGGCCACGCGTTACGGCGAGCGCCACCCCAGCATGATCAATGCGCGGAACGAGATGCGCAGCATCCACGACAAAATCAGCGAGGAAACGCAAAAGATTGTTCAGGGCTTCCACAACGATGTCGATGTTGCCCGCGCCAAGGTCACCAGCCTGAACGCGGAACTGAACAAACTGCAGGTGGCCACCGGCGCCGGCAATAAAGCCACGGTGACGCTGCACGAATTGCAGCGCGTCGCCGATGCAAACCGCGGCCTTTATCAGGATTTTCTTGATCGCTCCAAGCAGCTTGGCGAGCAGCGCGATTTGCAGCTCCCCGATGCCCGCATCATCGCCAACGCCGAAATTCCCGCCAAACCTTATTTCCCCAATTTATTTGTCTTTATCGCGCTTGGCATGGTGGGTGGCGGCATGACGGGCTTTTGCCTCGCCCTGCTTCTGGAATATCTCGACCGCGGCTTCCGTTCGCTGGGGCTTATCGAAAAACTATATGATGTGTCGGGCATCGGCATCACGCCGGCGCTGCGCGTGCCCCGCGGCAAAACCATTCCCGATTATATTCTCGATAAGCCGCTTTCCATCTTTGCCGAAGCCATTCGCTCCATCCGCACCGCGATCCATTTCACCAATGTGGATATTCCGCCTAAGGTGATCATGGTCACCAGCTCCATTCCCAATGAAGGCAAGACGGTTTTCTGCGCCTGCCTTGCGCGGCTGCTAGCATTATCTGGCCAGAAGGCGCTGCTGATTGATACCGACTTACGTCTGCCGAAGTTGCAGGGCTTTTTGAAGCTGGATGGTAAAAAGCCCGACCTTGCCGCCGTGCTGGAAGGCAAAGCCACCTTCGCCGAAGCCATTCATAAAGATGCCAGCGGCGCGCATATCATTATGGCGCGCGGCAAAACCGCCAACCCGCAGGAATTGCTGGCCGCCGACGCGCTGGAACATCTCATTGATAGCCAGCGCGGCCATTACGACATGATCATCCTCGATACGCCGCCCATTCTACCCGTAAGCGATGCCGCCGTGGTGGCGCGTCTGGCGGATGCCGCCGTTTATCTTGTGCGCTGGGCGGAATCCCCACGCGAAGTCGTGGCCGACGGCCTTAAAAAACTGCGCAGCCTGCATGTGAAAATGGCCGGCGTGGTGCTCAGTCAGGTCGATCTGGAGCAGCAAAAGCAATACGGCTTCGGCGATTACGGCTATTACAGCCACGAATACAAAAATTATTATGTGGAATAGGGCGGGCTTTATTTTATGCGGCGTTGTGCTGGCCGGGCTTGCCATGGCCACGCTGTTTTTTGATTTAACGCCTGCCGCCACTTTCGAATTGGCGTTGGAACAGCATTTGTTGCCGACGTCACAAACCCTGCAAGAACAGGAAGTGGTGTTATCGAAAGAACCCGCCGATCCCTTCGGCTGGGCGCGCCTTGCGTATCTACGCCGCGCCGTTGCGCACAACAAGCGCGGCGCCTTTGAAGCTTTGCAGATGTCAGATTATGTAAGCCCGTATGAACCCCGCCAGTTGGCCGAGCGCTTGAAGATGTGGCAGGAACTGCGCAGCGTGCAAAACGCGGATGAACGCGCGAATGAGGCTGCCCTAGCGGTGCGGGCGAAAGCTTTGCGCTAGGCCAAGGCACATAATCGTGACCCAGCCCAGCGTGATGGCGGGAATTTGCAGGCTGAAATCGATGCCGCCATGCGCAATTCCCATCAAGCCAGCCGTGAGACCCAGCGTGGGCAGATAGCCATTATGTTTGCGCGCGCGAATGCCGTGCCACAGGCCGCTTAACACAAGCGCAATCGCGCCCCACAACAGCAGCGCGGCGGAAAGGCCCAGATCAAGCACTCTCTCCAGCACGTCGCTATGCGCATGGTTGAATTCCATCACCATACCGGGTTGATAAAAACGGAAAATCGCCGGAAAACTGCCGAGGCCATAGCCCAGCCATGGCTTATCGGCAATCGCGTGGAGCGTGAGCTGATAGACCTGCGCCCGGTCGCGCGTGGAAAAATCATTCATCAGCACATCAAAGCGCGGCAATACGGCGCCCGCCAGCCACAGCAGCGCCAGACACGCGCCCAGCAGGTATACGATGCGCCGCCGCTCACGCGTATAGAATTGATACAATAGAAAATACCCCGCGCCGCCCATCAGGCTGATAACAAGGCCCGCCCGCGAATGACTGAGCACAATCGCCAGCGCCATCAATGCCAGCAGCATGATGCGCCAGGCACCGTAGCGCATCAGCCAGTCGCGTATTGGAGAACCCTCGCGCGCCGCTTCACGCCATGATTGCGCGGTCAAACTCAGCCCCGTGACCCACATCAGGCCGGCATAGATGGCAAAATGATTGCGGCTGATGAAAGTTGCGGTGAGATCGCCGAGATAAGCGGTTTTGGGAAACCACAATACCGCTTCCAACCCCAGCCCGCGCATGATCAGGCCGTAAATACAAATGCCCGCGCCCACGCGCCACATGATTTCAAGAATACGCCGCGCCATTTTGCTGTTCTGCCCCAGCGTAAACGCCAGCACGCCGCACATGATATAGGTAACAAGATGCGTGATGCCGCGCATGGCTTCTTCCGGCATCAGCGCGATACGGCCGGGAATATCGGTTTGCAATACGCCCGCCGCGCGCTGCCAGATGGGATGCGCCCAGCTTTCCGGCAAAAAGCTTTGCGTTTGCAAAAACGCCCAGAAGATCACAACCGCGCAAAACCCAAGCGCGATGCGCACACGTTTGGGCCATTCAACGGCAATCGGCGCCGCTGCGCATAACAGAAAACTGATCGCAAGCCACGCCTGCGCAAAGCCAAGGGGCAGGGGGCGGTTGCCGCCAAGACCGATGGGCAGAAGCGCTATCACAACCGCGAATAAAAGACCCGCGCAACTCCGCGCATCGTTCGCCAAACGAAAGCGTGATGGGTTTGATTCTATCGCATCCATGGTTTTGTAATTATGTTATACAAAACCTGTTCAAACAAGACGTTCCATCCCACATGAACCGCCTGACCCGCCGCCGTTTTCTGCAAGGTTGCCTGGGCGCCGCCGCTGTCGCCGCGCTGCCGGGGGCGGCATTCGCGGAAAATAGCGAAGCGCTTCCACCTTTGCGTCAAATGGCATTGCGCGCCGGCATTGAATACGGCGCGGCGGTGGGCTCCCCCCATTTAAAGCAGGATCCGGCATTTGCGGCAGCGGTAGCCCGTGAATGCGGCGTGATCGTGGGCGAATACGAAACCAAATGGAGCTTCATCCGTGCCCGCAGGGACGAATGGAATTTTTCCGGCACCGACGCGCTGTGGGATTTTGCCGGCCGGCACGACCAAAGCTTACGCGGCCACACGCTCATCTGGCACAACGCGCTCCCCAATTGGGTCAAAGATGATTTAAACGCCGCCACGGCGCAGCAATTGATGGAAGCGCATATCAATACGGTGGTGACGCGCTATCTCGACGCCATTGCTACGTGGGATGTGGTGAACGAAGCTATTTATCCATCCGATCATCTGGAAAACGGCTATCGCCAGTCGCCATGGCTGGTGATGGGCGCGGATTATATTGAAAAAGCTTTTCGTTTGGCTCATGCCGCGAATGATAACGCCACACTTATATATAATGACTACGGCGTGGAATTCGATGCGCGAAAGGCCGATAAAATTCTATCGCTGCTGCGCCGCCTGAAAGACAGCGATACGCCCATCCATGGCGTTGGCCTGCAATGCCACAGCGGTAATGGCGAGAAGCTGGATTTACGCGGGCTCAACCGTTTTTGCCGTGGCGTTGCCGATATGGGGCTTGAACTGCAGATCACCGAGCTTGATATCAAAGACACCCGCCTGCCGGATGATGAAACAGAGCGCGATATGTTGGTGGCGGAGCGCACACGCGCCGTGCTCGAGACCATCTTCGCCGTGCAAAAGCCCACGCAGCTGCTCACCTGGGGCCTTAGCGATCAATATACGTGGCTCTTGGATAAAAAAATGAATCCTTCCGGCCGGCCGGTTCGCCCGTTGCCGCTGGATCGCACCATGCGCCGCAAACCAATGTGGCTGGCCATTCATGATGTGTTACGGCAGGCCGCATGACCCAAACGCTCGCCGCCATGCCCCGTGCGACTAACCAGCTGCTCAGCCTCGATGCGTGGCTGGTCTACGCCACTATGGTCATCGGCATCGGCGCGCTGGATGGCGTGGGCACGGTTGGCCCGACATCAGATGGCTATAGCGGCATTGTCACGCCGTATTTTCTTGCCGCCAGTATCTATGCCGCGTTCCAGCTTTACAGCCTGCGCCATGAATTTCTGGCGCTGACCAGCAAGGCGTCGATGCTTATTCTGCTGGTGGCGCTGGCCTGTGCATCGCTGGCATGGTCGATTGACCCGCTGATTACCATCAAGCGTAGTCTGGCGCTGGTGGGCACCACGATCCTCGGCATGTATTTTGCCCTGCGTTTCACGCCGCAGCAGTTTTTCCGGCTCGCCGGCATTGGTCTGGCGGGCGCGTGTGCGGTCACGTGTCTGGCCGTTATTATCAATCCCGTCTTTGCCATTCACCATGATGAGCATTACCCCGCCATGCGCGGCTGGTTCCTGCATAAAAACGTGCTGGGCAACTGTATGGCGCTGGCCAGCGTTTTTCCGTTGATGCTGCTGGCCGATAAACAAACGCGCGGGAAGGGCGCGGCGCTGCTTTTGGCGGTTGCCGCGCTGGTCATTGTTTCGCTCTCGCGCACCGCGTGGGTAGAACTGGCAGTTATATTGGGTACGAGTGGTTTGATTATTTTTCTGCGCCATCTGCGCATGGCGGGGTGGGTGATGGTAACCGGCGCCGCGCTGATAGCCGCCATTCTCATTTCCGACTACGGCTGGGATAACGCGCTGCAAAACCTTGGGGTCATGCTGGATCGCGATGCAACCATCAGCGGCCGCACCGAAATCTGGCGCGGCATCATCGATATCGCGGCCCCCGGCCATATGTGGCTGGGCTATGGGTATGATGCGTTCTGGAACGGGGCCAATGGCGGCGCGGCATCCATCCCCTGGGGCATGGGCAGCAAATATGTGCCGCCACATGCGCATAACGGGTTTTTGCAAACCTTCTCGCATATCGGGCTGGTGGGCGTGGCGGTGATGTGCCTGAGTCTATTCCCAGCGTTTCTCCGCAATTTCGCCTTCGCGTTGAAGTCACCGAACAGTAGTTACGCGTTTGGCGCGATTTTTCTCGCGGGATATCTTGCCATCAACCTGGTGGAAGGGTTTTACCTCGCGCAAAACCGGTTCATGTGGGTTTTGTATGTCTATGCCGTGTTCTTTCCCTTTATTTCAAAAAGGGAAAACGCATGACCAAAAAGATTGCATTCTTTTTGCCCAATCTCATCCGCGGCGGGGCGGAGATGTATGTGCTGCGTCTCGCCGAAGCGCTTGCCGCGCGCGGCCACAACATTGATATCGTGCTGACCCGCGCGCAGGGCGGCCTTTTGGAAGAAGCAAAACGGCATTTCACCGTGCATGATCTGGGCGCCAAACGCACGCTGGCCGCCATCAAGCCGTTGATGGCGTATTTGAAGGCGGCGAAGCCAGATATTTTAATCAGCTCGCTGACCTATCCCAATTTCGCCGCGCTCCTTGCGGTAAAATTCACCGGTCTGCCTATTCACACCATAGCGATTGAGCATTCGCTTGTGTTCCGCAATCTGCAGGTCGCCGGCCTTATCAAGCAAATCACCGAAGCGCCGTTGATGCGGCTGATCTATCCATGGGCCGATCAGGTCGTCGCGGTTTCAAAAGCGGTGGCCGATGATCTGGCCCGCATGATGGGCCGGGCGGGGCATTCGTTTTACATTGCCGCCAACCCGGTCCTTACGCCGGATGTTGCCACCCGCATCCTCATGCCGCCCGCACACACATGGGCGAATGACGGCAAGCCGTTCATCCTCGCCGCGGGCCGGTTTGAGGCGCAGAAAGGCTTTATGCTGCTGTTAAAGGCGTTTAATGAACTGCGCGGCACGCAGGATGTGCGCCTGCTGCTGCTCGGCGATGGCCCGCAGCGCGCAGAGCTGGAGCGGTACATAGCTGAAAACGGCCTGAAAGATCATGTGGCCATGCCCGGTATGGTGGAAAATATTTTCCCCTATCTGAAACGCGCGTCGCTGTTTGCCATGGGCTCGGCCTGGGAGGCATTCGGCTTTGTGCTGGTGGAAGCGCTGGCCTGCGGCACAAAAATTGTTGCGACCGCCAATGGCGGCGCGGAAGAAATTCTGGAAAATGGCCGCTTTGGCCGCATCGTGCATGATCACACGCCGCAGGCCGTCGCGCAGGCGATGCGGGAAGAACTGGCCGCGCGCCGCGATCCCGCACCGTTGATTGAACGCGCAAAGCGCTATACCGCCGAAGCCTCCGCGTGTTTTTATGAAAACCTTTTCACCACTAAAAAAACCAGCGTGATCATTCCCGCCTATAATGTCGGCGCCTATATCCGCGAGGCGGTAGAAAGCGCATTGCAGGCGCAAAGCGTGGATGAAGTGATTGTTGTGAATGATGGTTCCACCGATAGCACGGCGGATGTTCTGGTGCGGCTGCAGCATCCCAAGCTCCGCATCATCACCACGCCCAATCGCGGTGTTTCGGCGGCCCGCAATGCCGGGGCGGCGCAGGCAGCCGGCGATTATATTCTATTTTTAGATGGCGATGATGTGTTGCTGCCGCAAGCCATTCCCGCATTGGCACGCGCGCTGGAACGTGTTCCTTCCTGTGTCTGCGCCTATGGCCGCGTGCGGCGCATGGACGAGCAGGGGGTGCGGTTGCCGGCTTCCCTCAAACTCCGGCGTCCCAGCGGCGATGTGCTGCCCACGCTGCTGGCGCGCAATTTTATTACCACCACCGGCGTTGCGCTGGTGCGCCGCGCGGCCTTCGCGCAAAGCGGCGGGTTTGATGAAAGTCTGCCGCTGGCGCAAGACTGGGAATTCTGGACGCGTCTCGCCGGGGCAGGGCCCTTCGCTTATGCCCCGGCCCATGCCGTTAAATACCGCCAGCGCCAGAGCAGCGCGACGCATGCCGGCGATCAGCGCCTTGCACGGGAAGAACTGGCGATTGAGAAAATATTTTCCAATCCGGCCCTGCAAAAGCGTTTTAGTTTGGTGCAGATCACGCGCGCCAAAGCCAAAGCGCGCGCACACATCCGCATCAATTTTGCCGTGCGGGATATCGGCCAACATCGCTATGCGAATGCTTTTGCGTTGCTTGGCGCGGCACTGGCAACATCGCCTTTTATGGCGCCCCGGGCGTTTATCCGCTGTTTTCTGGCGTTTTGCCGCGCGGCATAATGTTATATTGTAACAATTTGCCATCCATGCTAATAGGCTTTTTATAAGCTTTTGGAAAGGATGCCTGCCATGCGTTTGCTTCTCGCCATTTTCACGTTTCTGTTTTTTGCAGTGCCCGCTTATGCAGCGCCTGTGCATGTGGTTGCCAGTTTTTCCGTGCTGGGCGATCTGGTCAAGCAGGTGGGCGGCGAAAATGTAATTGTCACCACGCTGGTAGGACCGGATGGCGACACGCATACCTACCAGCCCGCGCCGGGCGATGCCAAAAATATTGCCAGCGCGCAACTGGTGGTGGTGAACGGCCTTGGCCTGGAAGGCTGGATGGACCGGCTTATAAAAGCCTCCGGCTATGCCGGCCGCGTGACGGTAGCCTCCACCGGCATCGGCAAAACGCTGGAAATGGAAGAAGAAAGCCACCCCGGCGTTAAAGCGACCGACCCCCATGCGTGGCAGGATCTGCGCAACGGCGCCATTTACGTGCAGAATATCGCAACCGGTTTGGCCGGCGTGGATGGTGTGCATGGCGATTATTACCACAAACGCGCCGATGCGCTGGCCCAGCAATTGGGCGCGCTCGATAAATGGGTGCGCGCGCAAGTGGCCAAGGTGCCGCCATCCAAACGCGCGGTCATCAGTTCGCATGATGCGTTCGGTTATTTTGCCGCTGCGTATGGCGTGAAATTCATGGCGCCCGTTGGCCTCAGCACCGAAGACGAACCCAGCGCCAGGGAACTGAAGGCGCTTGCCGAATATATGCGCAGCGGCCAGGTGCGGGCGCTGTTTTTAGAAAACATGGCCGACCCAAAAGTGGTGCAGCAGCTCGGCCGCGAGACCGGCGTGGCGCTGGGCGGAAGGCTGTATGCCGATGCGTTGTCGCCCTCCAACGGGCCGGCGGCTACGTATCAAGATATGTTTAAATACAATGTGGCGCAGCTGGTTGAAGCCATGCAAAAAAATCAGTAGCCTTTGATCATGGCCCATAAGCATTCCCATTCCCACGACGCGGTTGAGTTAGCGGAAAAACTGTGCGCCGCGCGTGGCGCGCGCTTTACCCCGCAGCGCCGCGCCGTGCTGGAACTGCTGGTTGCGCAAAAAAAACCAATCGGTGCCTATGACCTCATTGACCTTTACGCTAAAAAACTTGGCACGCGCCCGGCGCCGCCCATTATTTACCGCGCGCTCGATTTTTTGATCGGGCTGGGGCTGGTCAGCAAGCTGGAGAGCAAGAATTTATTCGTGCCCTGCACGCACCCGGATGAATCGCATAGCTGCCTGTTTTTTGTCTGCGATGTCTGCGGCAAGGCGCAGGAAGCCGATATTCCCGTGGTCGAACGCGCCATCCAGAAAACCGCCGCGGCCTCAGGCTTTGCCATGCAAAAGCATGTGATCGAGGTGGAAGGCACCTGCCGTACCTGCCAGCGCGCGGGCCACACATGAAAAAATCGCTGGAAAGCCTGTGGGATCGCATTCGTCATACCGAGCTTGGCGTGCTGCTGGCGATTGGCGTTCTGGCCCTTGCCCTGCTGGGCTTTGCCCATCTCACCGATGAAGTATTTGAAGGCGATATGCACGGGCTGGATACAAAAATTATCACCAGCCTGCGCGATGCGCATGACCTGCATAAACCCATCGGCCCCGCCTGGCTGATGGGCGCGATGCTGGATCTCACCAGTTTAGGCAGCAATGCCATTCTCCTGCTGATGGTCGTATCCGTGCTGGCCTATCTGCTGATCGAGAAAAAGCCGGCCGCGGCGCTGCTGGTTCTGGCGGCCAGTGGCGGCGGGACGATCATCGCGAACTTATTAAAAGCCGGTTTCCAGCGCCCGCGGCCTGATCTGGTGCCGCATCTGGTGGATGTCACCAATTACAGCTTCCCCAGCGGCCATGCGATGATGTCGACGATTACCTATCTTACGCTTGGCGCCATGATGGCCAGCGTGCACAAGAATCCGCGCACCAAAATTTTTGCCATCGCGCTCGGCGTGCTGCTCTCATTAGTGACCGGGTTCAGCCGCGTTTATCTGGGCGTGCACTGGCCGACCGACGTCATGGCCGGCTGGTGCGTAGGCGCCGCCTGGGCCATGATCTGCTGGCTCGCCGCCACCTGGCTGCAACGCCGCGGTAAAATTGAGAGTGAAGGCAATAAAGCCGGCGGGGATTAACCCGCCGCGCGCTTTTGCCCGCCCTGCTGGCCGCCATGTTGATGGTTGCCCTGCGGTTTACCAAAACGACGACGGTTTTTATTGCGCCAGTTCGGCTTGCCGCCCTTGCGCGCACCCGGATTGCCATGCGGCTTGCTGTGCGATTTACCGCGCGGCTGGTTCTGGTTAGAACCGCTTTCGCCGCCGATCAGGCGTTGAATATCGCGCCATTTATCGCGGTCGGCGGGGGTGAGCAGGTTACACGCCGCGCCTTCCGCGCCGGCGCGCGCCGTGCGGCCCACGCGGTGAATGTAATCTTCCGGGCATTGCGGCAGGTCGTAATTGATAACGTGTTCGATATGCGGAATATCAAGCCCGCGCGCGGCCACATCCGTGGCGACCAGAATGCGGTACTTTTTATCGCGGAAGTTCTGGATCACGCGGTCGCGCTTTTTCTGCTGCAGATCGCCGTGAATGGCATCCGCCAGCTCTTTATCGCGCATCAGCTTGGAAGCCAGACGCTCCGTGCCGTATTTGGTTTTTACAAACACGATCACCGAGCCGGTGCGTTTTTTCAGCTGCTCGATCAGCTTGCCGTACTTCTCGCCTTCGTTCACTTCCACCAATTCCTGCTGGATTTTAGCCATCGGCGTGGTGGTAGAGCCCACCGCAATGCGTTCGGGGTTGTTCAGGTATTTTTTGGACAGCCGCACGATATTATCGGGCAGGGTGGCCGAGAACATCAGCGTCTGGCGCGGGCTTGGCAGATGCGCGACGATCTTTTCCAGCTGCGGGCCAAAGCCCATATCCAGCATGCGGTCGGTCTCGTCCAGCACCAGAAAGCTGGCGTTTTTCAATTTCAGCGTGCCACGGGTTAAATGGTCGTTGATACGGCCGGGGGTGCCCACGATTAAACGCGGGCGCTGATCAAGCTGGCGGAACTGCTTGGGCATGCTCTCGCCGCCAATCAGCAGCGCCGTTTTCAAATTGGGCACGGGGATCATCTGCTGCAGGGTCGCCATCACCTGCGCGGCCAATTCGCGCGTCGGCGTCATGATGAGGGCGGCAGCGCCTTCGTTTTCCATCAGCTTGGCGATTAAAGGAATGCCGAACGCGCCGGTCTTGCCGGTGCCGGTCTGGGCGGAACCCAGAATATCGCGGCCCTGCATCGCCAAAGGAATCGCCTTGGCCTGAATGGGGGTGGGGGTCGTGAACTGCATGCGCGTGAGGGCTTGCAGGACTTTGGCGGGAAGGCCAAAGCCGTTAAAATCGGTCGTCATAATACAAATACCTTTCATGTGCGCCGGCCATCATTGATCGGCGTTCTTAAACCCTGGCTGAATTACGCGCTTGCCACTGGTGCACATGACAAAAGGTCAATGGTGCCAAAATTTCCGGGCCGCAGGGGCCGGAAAGGAAGATGCAATAGGATACGCGCCCTAGAACATCTTCAGCCTAAATAACTTTAAGGAAAACGATCTAGAAATCTTCTGTGCAGATAATCGCATCCGGGTTAAATGCCGAAGCACTAGCCCGAATGCGATCTGCTTGATTGCCGGAAAAGCGAACTTTCCCGAAAATCACATACGGATGCCGTATTAAGCGGCGTCCGAAACCTTGAGGTCAACTGCCGAGGTCTTGCCCTTCTGGGTGGCAATTTCATAGGCAACTTTCTGACCTTCGCGCAGATCGCGCAGACCAGCTTTTTCAACTGCGCTGATGTGAACGAACACATCCGGGCCGCCCTGTTCAGGCTGAATGAAACCGTAACCCTTTGTCGCGTTGAACCACTTAACTGTACCGTTAGCCATAGTCTTTCTTCCTTGAGTAATTTGACATCCCAAAAGCGGAATGCCTTCGCGAGCCAAGAGACGATCAGCTGCCAAGGCAGCGTCTCGTTTTTTAGACCCAAATGTATCTAGAGGAAGAAGGCTGTCGTGATGTTAGCAATCACGAGAACCGCTTAGGAACCTTGGAGGAAGGCCCGCCAGCCTCTCGGCCAGCACCATGCGATGCATGAGTGTCGATCTAAACTCAAGCGCTCTTATAGGCCATTGGCGGGGGTCCGGCAAGCTTGTTTAGGGTGCTAAAACCGTAAAACAAACGGTTTTATGCGCTTTTTACTGCCTTTTTATGCACCCCCTTACACCAAAGTAAGTTTTACCTCGATATTTCCGCGGGTGGCGTTGGAATAAGGGCATACCTGGTGGGCCTTATCGACCAGGGCCTGGGCGGCCGTTTTATCCATTCCGGGCAGGGAAATTTTTAGTTCAGCCTGAATGCCGAAGCCCTGCGGAATGGTGCCGATGCTCACCACGCCCTCAATCGCAGCATCGCCCGGCACGGCGATTTTTTGCTGGCCCGCCACAAACTTGATCGCGCCCAGAAAGCAGGCGGAATAGCCGATGGCAAATAATTGCTCCGGGTTCACGCCGGTGCCGGTGCCGCCCATTTCTTTGGGCGGGGTCAGCGTGACGCTCAGCTTGCCGTCATTCGTTTTGGCCTGGCCATCGCGGCCGCCGGTGGCGGTGGCGTGGGCGGTATAGAGAATTTTTTCTAACTTGTTCATCGGGTTTCTCCTTCTGCTTGCCACGTTGACGGGTGGCGGGTTGCGGTTTTTAAAACCATGGTGATGCCGATCAGGCGCGGCAGGCGTATTCGGCGGTAGGGCTTCTCACGTCGCCGGGGAAGACAGGCTAATCTGGAAACGCGCGAGGAAGTGGCCGAGTGCGGCGGTATCCGGCGCGGCAAAAGCCAGCGCCACATATCCGTCTGGCCGTATAAGATAGGCGGCACCGCGCCTGAATCCAGCTTTTTCCGCCGCGCGGTCAAAATTAAACGTATGGCAGGGCAAATGCTTTTCGGCCGCGTAGCTTTTTAAACCGCCCGGCGCGCTGCCATATATATGCAATTGCCATTCCCGCGCCGTTAACGGCGCAAAATTATTTTGCGCCTGCAACCACGGCAGGCGCATGCCGCCCGTCACGCTGCCCGCCCGCCCGGCGCTTAACATGCTTTCACGGTAATGGATGCGGATTTGCGAAACCGTTTTGAACAACAGGCGCCGCGCCGCATGCAGGCGC
Source organism: Pseudomonadota bacterium (assembly GCA_048498415.1). Lineage (GTDB taxonomy): Bacteria > Pseudomonadota > Alphaproteobacteria > UBA9219 > RGZA01 > JBEHYA01. The sequence goes on along the minus strand of JBEHYA010000043.1, from coordinate 2,590 downwards.
AGCAGCAAAGGCATGACAGCGGGAAAAAGCAGGGCACGCCACAATTGGCCCGGCCAGCCGCGATCGGCCATGAATTGAAAAGCCGTATCGGTGGTCGCGACCAGCTGGCGGGCGAAGGCGTGGCGTTCCGCCTCGTAGGAATCGAGAAGCTGGGGCGCGGCGCGGTGCTGCAGCACATCCGCCAGCTTCCACGCCAGATTAACGGCATCGCCCAGTCCGGTGTTCATGCCCTGGCCGCCGGCCGGGCTATGCAGGTGCGCGGCATCGCCCAGCAGAAAAGCGCGGCCCACGCGAAAATGCGGCGCCACGCGGTGATGCACATGATAGGTGGAAAACCAATTGACGCCGTCAATGGTAAGACCGGTATTGCGCGTGACATTGCCGCGCACGTCGTCGAAGGTAATCGCCGCCGCGTTTTCATGCGCCGCCGGCACAATGCCGATCAGGCGGTAATGCCCGGTGCTGCGAATGGGAAAAACCAGGCAGAAATCCTGCCGGCTGGTGCATATTTCCACATCGCCGGAAGCCGCCGCGCCGCGCGCCGCCACATCCGCTACATAAAAAACCTGCTGGTAGGTGCCGCCGGGAAAAGTTTTGCCCAGCGCTTGGCGCACCATGCTCCGCGCGCCGTCGCAGCCGCAGATATAAGCGAATTTTTCTTCCTGCGTGCCGCCGTTACTTTTAATCGTGGCGGTCACTTCTTCCGCATCCTGCGTGAAATGGATTAATTCGGTCGCGCGTTCGGGCGCGATGCCATGCTTTGCCAGTTCCGCCAGCAGCAGGCGTTCATGGTCGTCCTGCGGAAAACTTAAAACGAACGGGTAGGGGCTAAGGCCTTCGCCCATGTCGTTCAGCCATGCGTCGGCGCGCTGGATGCCGCCTTCCCGCATGATCAGATGGCTGGCTTTGATCCCGCCCTGAATAACGGCATCGGCAATGCCAAGCTGGGCGTAGAACTCCAGCGTGCGCGCCTGCACCGCCATGGCGCGCGACTGCTGGCCGGGCCCGCTGTTTTTATCGATCAGGCGAAAAGCAACGCCCGCTCTTGCCAGCCACAGCGCCAGAACGAGACCCGTCGGCCCGGCGCCAACGATGAGAATGGAATTGGCCATACGCCAAAGGCTAGGCGGAATCAGCCGGCTGGCAAAGTGCTATTCGGGCGTGTATACAAAGCCATGCTCAAAAATTTATATCACTGGACGATGAAGCTGAGTGAAAGCCGCCATGCGCCGATTGCGCTCGCCGCTGTTTCGTTCGCTGAAAGTTCGTTCTTCCCCATTCCGCCCGATATCGTGCTGGTGCCCATGGCGCTGGCCCAGCCGAAAAAGGCGTTCCAGTTCGCTTTAATCTGCACGGTGTTCTCGGTGCTGGGCGGCATGCTGGGCTACGCGATCGGCGCACTATTATATGAAACCGTCGGCCAGTGGCTGATCCATATGTATGGCTATGCCAGCAAGATCACCGAGATGCAGGCGTTCTACGCCAAATGGGGCTGGGCGCTCATTCTCATCAAGGGCCTCACGCCCATTCCCTATAAGCTGGTCACGATCTTCAGCGGCCTGATGCAATATAACTTTGCGCTGTTCATCGTGCTGTCGTTTGTCACGCGCGGCGCGCGGTTCTTCATTGAAGCGGGTTTGCTTAACCGCTTCGGCGATCCCATCAAGGCGCAGCTGGAAAAGAACTTCATCGCCATCGTGGTGACAGCGCTGCTGCTTGTGGTGGTGGGTTTTGTCGTGGCTGTTAAGGTGCTTTAAGGCAGCGTTACGTCTTTAACAGCCTGAAAATCATAGCTGCCCAGCTGCACGGTCACGCGCGCATCCCACCGGCCCTTGGGCACATCAAGCACCGCGCGGTAAACGCCGGGTTCATCCATCACCAGCGCCTCTTTAATTTTTTTGCCTTGTCCGGAAAAAATGATTTCCGCTTTCGCGCCTTTCACGGGCTCGTGCTTGCGGTCGCGCAGCATCAGGCGAATTTTGGTTGGCTGGTCGACGCGCTTTTCGATACTCAGGTCGCTATCAAACCCCAGCGCGTTTTCGATGCGCTGGTTGGCAACCGTATGCGTGAGGGAGTCGGGCGGCTGCAGCAGCCACAATACAAAACCGATTAGTAGCGCCGCGCCGATGAAGGCGAAGGGAATGAAATGCCCGGCGGCGGAATTCTCCGTCTTCGTGGTTTTACTTTTCGTTGGTGGTTTTTTGCCGTTTTTCATGAACAGATTGTGTTGCCGAGGGAGCAAACATGCCTAAAGAACATGCAGTTGGATGCAACGAATACTTATAGACGCTTTATACATTTTACGTTTAGATCGTGAACCACTCAATTTTAATCACCAAGGTGATTCATGAAATTTATCGTGCTTACCGCCGCGGCCCTTGCCGGCCTCGTGATCAATGCGCCCGCCGCGCTGGCGTATACCGCCAATAACAAAGATGTCGTGCATAGCGAAGGCGACAAGGTCGTGCAGACCAAGACCGGCAGCTGTGTGCGCACCCGCTGGCAGGCCGGCGCCGACCCCTGCGCCCCGAACGAGCCGCCCCCGCCGCCGCCCCCTGCCCCCGTGGTACAGGCACCCCCGCCACCACCA
>JBEHYA010000042.1:0-16534 GCA_048498415.1 Pseudomonadota bacterium | reverse complement strand
AGGTGACAGCCGATTCATATAAATCACCATCAATACGGCAATAGGCGATATCGGTGATCGCCTGCATGGCGGGGGTTTGCAGGCTATCGTCGAACCAGCCCTTGATGAGATGGAGATGCGGGCGTTGATCGGCCTGCAACCGCGCCGCCGCCGCCTCCAGCGTGACGGCATACATGCCCTTTTGCCAGCAATCGAGATCGTTGGCGGTGACATCGGGCAGGCCTTCAAAACTATCAAGGCCGTATACTTCACGGCGGTCGCCCTGCCGGTCCAGCGCATCCAGCATGACCGCCATGGAATCGCCGCGCGAGACGCCGAATTCCACAATGGCGCCGGGCACGTTGGCGCGGCGGGTTTCCGCCAGCAGCTCACCCACCTTGCGGGTATCCAGCTCATACAGAAACGCCAGTACTTCCTTGCCTTCGGGTGTATCGGGCCCAAAGGATGTCACGGCGATGGCGCCGGGGTGGGGTAGCCACGTATTGAAAGCCTTTAGTGTGAAATCGGCATGCGGCATGCCCATATAGTCGCTGCGCTGCGGCACTTTGGCACGGTTACGGAAGGTCGTGTAAAAATCAGACAAGCCGCGCGCCCTCGACATCAATCGTGAATTCCACGCAGCGGTCGCGGCCCAAAGCTTCAATGAAACCGGCGCGGCGGGGTTCGGGCACAACCATCAGCAGAAAGCCGCCGGCACCCGCGCCACACAGCTTGCCGCCCAGCGCGCCGTGGCTGCGGCAGGTTTCATACAGCTCATCAATCGCGTTGTTCGAGATGTTGCTGGAGAGGCGCTTTTTGATCTGCCACGCCTCGTGCAGCATGCGGGCGAGCTCATTCACCAAACTTTCGCCCTTGCGCGCTTCCATCATATCGCCGGCAACGCCCACCAGCTTATAAAGTTCCTGTAGGTCGGTATCATTCTTCTTCTTGACGATATTATCGATCTGCTCGCCCAGCACGGCTGACGCATGGCGTTTCTGGCCAGTGAACACAAGAAGCAGGGAACGCGACAGGCGGCGCAGTTCGTTGCCGCTGATGTTCACGGGCGTCACGGTCGACATATCGCCGACAAAATCAAAACGGTTGAGGCCGCCGAAAGCAGCATGAAACTGATCCTGCACGCCGACATTTTCTTTGAGCAATTCATGCTCGATATAAACGGCTTCCTTCGCGATCTCCAGCCGGCTGCGCGGCACGCCCTGCAATTCCGAGATCAAACGCACGAAAGCCACGGTGAAGGTGGAGGAACTGCCCAGCCCGGAATGCGACGGCATATCGGCCTGAAAGGAATAATCGGTGGGCGTGAAATACTGGTAATGCTGCAGGGCCGCGCGCACCACGGGGTGCTCGATATTCTTCACGTCGCGCACGGTTTCAATGCGGGAATAGGCGATGCGGTAATCATAATCCACATAGGCGCCCAAGGGCAGGGCGCTGATGTAAATGTATTTGTTGATGGTAAAACCCAGCACAGCGCCCGGCAGGCGCTTGAAATAACCGGGGTAATCGGTGCCGCCGCCGAACAGGCTGATACGAAGAGGCGCGCGAACGCAGGTGATCATGGCTTCAGGCCTTTTGTTATTTCGGTGATCCTGGCTTTCATGCGCGCGCCAACGAAAGCCGCAGTGAACTGCGATTTCATGAGCGCCTGGCCCGCTTTACCGCGCTGGGCAGCTTCGTCTTGATGCGTGAAAACATGGTGCATGATTGCGGCGGCCTTATCGATATCCGGCTCCGCCCATTGGTGGGGCGCGGCCGTATTTTCATCGGCGTAATGGTACTGGCCGGGGGCGATATTCACAAGCTGTGAGGGCACGGGGTAGGCGGTTGATTCCCCCGTAAAATCAACGTTTCCCGACCAGTTGGTGGCAATCACGGGCACGCCAAAGCCCATGGCTTCCGCCATGCCGTAGCCAATGCCTTCGCAGCGATGCAGCGAAATATAACAGTCGGCGGCAGCTAATAGCCCCGTAATCTCGCCCGCTTTCCAGGTGGCGTTGATCAGCTGCATGCGGCTGTCTGCGGCCATTACTTGCTGCAATTCATCATAAAGCTGTTTTTCAATTGCGTTGGTCAGCCGATCCGCATTCTGCGTTTTGATGATCAGCCGCGCATTTTCGTTTTTGGTGAACGCTTTCTGAAAAGCCTTCACAACAGCCAGCGGATTTTTGCGCGCGGCGCGCGAGGCGCTGTCATAGGTAAAGACAAAATTGAACGCATCGGGCAACGCTACCGGCAAAGGTAAGGGCGGCACGGGGTCGATCACGCAGCCGCAGAGATAAACCGGCTTATCGGTTTCCTTGGCATATAATTCCCGCATGAATGCCGTGGGCACCCAGATTTCATCGACCAGCTGAATGCCAAGCTTGTGCGCGGTGCTGAGCCGCGAGCTTTCCCACAGGAAATAGCCGATTGTATAACGCCCCTTATAATGCTCCGGCCCGCCGGCCAGCAGGTTTTCCGCCAGCATATCAGAATTGAAATTCAGAATATTGATGGGGGCGGCGGGCCTATCGGTTTCAAACGCCGCATAGCGCTTGTCGCTGCTGCGCGACCGGTTGGAACCATAGCGGTTGAAGATGGAAAAGTTGACGTTCGCCGCCATCATGCCATCCGCCATGTAGCGCAGGCCCGCGCCAAGGCCGTTTTCAACATCGGCAGGCCCCACCAGCGTGACCTCGCTGGTGAAGGCAGGTACGGCGCCCTTAAAATCGGTTTCGCGCAGCACGCGGCATTTGGCGCCGGGCGCGGCGGGTACGGGGATGTTGGCGCGGGCTAATACCTGCCCCAGCGCTTCCGGCATCAGTTCAGCAGGAAAATGATAGGCGGCGGCCAGATCAATCATGAAAGCGCGGTAGAAAGCCGCGCACCCCGCTACTTGCGACAAATCAAACTGCTTCGCATTCGGCCCCAGCGCATCATGAATAATTTTCATGAACGTCGTGAGGGGGAGCGGGCTTTGAATAGGGGCGGGGGCGTTTAAATACGCAATCAGCGCATCACTTAAAAACAACGCGGCTTTTTCGTCGTTCAGGTGGCTGAGAAGATAATCGCGCAGGAACACATCGGGCTGCGCGGGCGAATAGGCCTTGCCTTCGGCGCGGGCGATAAACCAGCTTTGAAGAAGCGCCAAATGAAAATGCGCCGGCAATCCATGTTTTTCCGGCTGGGCGTTGAGGTAAGAGCTAAGCAAATCAGGCATGGCAGCCAGCTTTGCATCATCGCTGCGGGGAAGCTAGGCCAAAATGCTGTAAAGCGTGCCGGCAAACAGCAAACCGCCCGTGAGCGTGACGATTGCAGCAGTGGCCACGCTCACGCCGCGCATCAGTTTCTCGCGGGCTGCGCTCAAATAGGCTTCATCGCCCAGAATGGCGCGGCGCAGCCACATGGAACACAGGCCAATCACCGTCACGGTCATCCACATGCCAAGCGCAATCAGCGCGACGGCCAGAATACCCGCCCACAGCACGTCGTTGGCGATTGTGAAAAGCAGAATGATCATCGAGCCTGTGCAGGGCACTAGGCTGGTTGCCGCAAACAGGCTGCGCCCGCTTTTGGCCGTGTGCACATGCGCGTGATCATGATGTTCATGCGCGTGGTGATGATGCCCGCAGCTGGTACAGTTACTGGCGTTTTTGCTAAAGCTGCGCAGTATCAGCCACAAACCAATCGCGGTGATCAGGCCGTAGCCGATCAATTCCATATACCGCGCTTCCGCCAGCACATGGAACTGCGTCATGCCGAGAAGGAAATAAAGAATGACCACAATACCAACGGCGGTAATGGTATGCCCCACCGCCATGATGAGGCCGGCCCACACCCCTTCCTGCCAGCGCGCGGTATGGCCAAGGAAATAAGAAGTCACAATCACCTTGCCGTGGCCGGGTGCCAGCACGTGGAAAATGCCATAGGCGAAGCTGATGATGAGCAGCCACAGCAGCGCATCCGGCGACTGGCCGGCTTTAAGGGCCGTGATGCTATCCGTCATCGCATCATGGATCTGGCGCTGAATGCTCAGGATGTCGTGCAGGAACGGCGTCTGGAACAGGCTGTTAGCGAGGCCCGTGGCTTCTGATGGTTTGCCTTCCATGAACGGGTTCGCCAGCGACGGCTCCGCCCCCATCAGCAGCACAACAAGCAACGCGGCAAAAAGAATTTTCATTTAATTGGCCTGACAATTAACATTGAAGGTCGTGAACTTGCCCCAGAGCTGATTATTGCGTTCCTGCGGGGCCTGCGTGCAGGTGGCGGGCTTGGCGCCGCTTGTCGCCTCCGCCTTCACAAAATCTTTCGCCCGCACTTCTTTGACTTTCATGAAGCTCAGGCCTTTGCCCGGCACCTCTTCGGTGGGCGGGCCCATATCGACGTAAAATTCTTCGTCGTACATCGTGAGTTCAAGCTTTTTGGCGGGTTTGGGCAGTTTGACGGCAAAATCATAGACCAGATTTTGCCCATCCTGATGCGCTTTGAATTCATCGATATCGGTGGGATCGACCTTGGCGCCGTCGGCGGTGATGTACATGTAATAGTGATAGTTCTTCAGATTGCCGAAAGCTTTTTCTTTCAGCACCGGCGCATCTTTTTCCGTGATATTTTTTAGCTGCAATTCTTCCTTCACCATTTCGGTGAACATGGCATCGAACTTCCAGGTAAAACGGATGCGCTCGATACCCTGCGCATTGCTCACAGGTTTCACCCAATACGTCACCCACACATGCGGGTGCGCATGGGCGGATAGCGGCAGCAGAAAAAGCGCGAGTGTGAGAATAAATTTGAGCATGGCGGGCATTTCAGCCCGTCACTATGGCAAAGCTGTGGCTTATGGAAAAGCCCTTAAAACCGGCCCTAGAAACGATAGGAAAGCGTGACTGCGCCGAAATCATCCGGGCTGGACTGGCCATCGAACTCGCTGCTTTGCAGCGTATAGGTATAGCTTAGCCGCGCCTCGCCATAGGTGAGCGCAAGGCCTGCCTGCAACGCGCCGACAAAAATCTTTTTGTTCACGTGGGGGCTGTTGTGAAACGTGCTGCCATCGAGAAAAATATTGCGTGCCACCGCAAGGCCCTGCGCGCCGCCGAATAAATACCAGCCAAGATCCTTGGTGGGAATGAAGAAGTCAGAACCCGTGAGGGCCGGCTGCGTGAGCGGCGGCCCGTAATCTTCCGGCAAATTCTGGCCGAAGCGCACCAGGAAGCCGGCCGTGGCGTTGGTATAAATATTACCCACGCTGCCGCCCATATTCGGCGTGAAATCCAGATTGAAGCCGTTATTGAACGGGTCGTTGGTGGCGAAGCCTTTCCATTTGTGATTATAGGTCGCGACCACGCCGGGCTCGTTCTTCAACTGGCTGCTCCAGCCCTGTGGAATTTGCGCGCCAACGGTGTGATGCACGAATTTCTGCGTATCGGCGGCGAGCGACCATGGGCCCACCACGCCAAGCGTTAAATCATAGGTATCCAGCGCCGCGCCAGTGTCGTTGGTCACGCCCAGCGTGGTATAAAACCAGCCGGCATAGGGCCGGTCAGCGGGGCTTGGCGTCTGGGTTTTGATATCGTTCGGCGTGAACATGCTTTGGCCCACCATCACACCAAAGCGCTTATGGCCGGCCGGGTCGATGAAAGGCAGGCTGTTCACCGTGCGCGCCGCCCAGTCGGGCGTGCCGGATTCCGCCGACAGGTAGCCAAAGCGGATGCCGTTGGTGTACCCGTTATCCTTGCCGGTAAAAAGATCGTTCTCGAAATTGACCGTGAAGGCGCCGTGATCGTCTTCCCACATGCGCTTTGGCGCATCGGCATGGGCCGGCATGGCGATGGCGGCCATCAGCAGGGCGGCGGAAATCAGGGAACGCAATTGCATCGGTCGGCTGGCCTTTTGTAAAATTTGGATAAGCCATTGATAAAGAGCCCGCCCATATTTTATCGCTGCGGGTACAGTCGGCTAGTGTAAAAAGCCCGTAAAATAAATTATTCGGCAGCTTTCTTTTCATCTGTGCGGCCATAGACGTCCTGCATGCGCACGATATCGTCTTCGCCCAGATAGCTGCCCGATTGCACTTCGATCATTTCCAGATCGACCTTGCCGGGGTTTTCCAGCCGGTGATGCTCGCCCAGTGGAATGAAGGTGGACTGGTTTTCGCTGAGCATAAAACTTTCGCCGCCCTTGGTCACACGCGCGGTGCCGCACACCACAATCCAGTGCTCGGCGCGGTGGTGGTGCATCTGCAGGGATAAGCTCGCACCGGGTTTGACCACAATGCGCTTCACCTTGAAGCGATGGCCTTCTTCGATGGAATCATAATAGCCCCACGGGCGATACACCTTGCGATGCGCTTCGGCGACCGCATTGGCCTGCTTCTTGAGTTCTTCCACCAGTTCTTTGGTCTGCTGGCTCTTGTTCTTATTCAAAATCAGCACGGCATCGGGCGTATCGACGACGATTAAATCATCGCAGCCGATGCAGGCAACCAGACGTTCCTGCGCGAAAATCAGGCTGCCGCGCGTATCCTCGGCAATCGCGTTACCGCGTAAGGCATTGGCGGCTTCATCGCGGGTGGATTGTTCCCACACCGCATCCCACGCGCCCACATCCGACCAGCCGGCGGCGAGCGGCACGGCGTAGGTGTTAATGCCAAGGTCCGGCGTTTTGGCCAGTTTTTCCATCACCGCGTAATCGATTGAATCAGACGGGCTCTGCTTGAAGGCATCCGCATTCACGCGGGTGAAATCGCGGTCGATCTCGGCTTTATCGAATGCTGACTGGCACGCATTCAGCATCGCGGCGTTGAAATGTTTGATGGCTTTCAGCCACACGCTGGCTTTCAGCATGAAAATGCCGCTGTTCCACATATAGTGGCCGGCTTTCAGGAATTCCGCAGCCTTGGCGGCATTCGGCTTTTCAACAAATGTGCGAAGCGCGCGCACCGGGCTGCCCTTCACGGCATCGCCTAAATCCAGATAACCAAAGCCGGTGGCGGGCGCGGTGGGCGTAATACCAAATGTGACCACGCCGCCCTGTTCCGCCATCGGCAGGCCATCCAGAATAGCCGTGTGGAAAGCGGAGACATCGCTCACCACATGGTCGGCCGGCATGACCAGCATAATCGGGTCGTCTTTGCCGGCATCTTTCATCGCGGCGAGAGCTGCCAGCGTCAGGGCGGGGGCGGTGTTGCGGGCGATGGGTTCGAGAATGGTGGTGAGGTTCTGGCAACCGGCTTCGCGTAGCTGTTCAACCGCGAGAAAACGGTATTCTTCGTTGCACACAATCACGGTGTTCTTGGCCAGACCGCCTGCCGACTTCAAACCTTTGACGCGAAAAAACGCATCCTGCAGCAGGGAATTTTTGCCGAAGAAACTGATGAACTGCTTGGGGTAGCCCTTGCGGGAAAGCGGCCACAGGCGCGTGCCGGAACCGCCGCAAAGAATAACCGGTTGAAGCGTCATATTAGGCAGCGAAAAGAATTTCGCCCTTCTGCACACGTTGCATATCGGCTTTGATCATGCTCTCGGCCAGCTTTTCCATCGTCATGCTGGGCTGCCAGCCAAGCTTGGCTTTGGCCTTGGATGGATCGCCCAAAAGCAATTCTACTTCCGCCGGGCGGTAGAATTGCGGGTTGACCTTGATGATGGTCTTGCCCGTCTTGCGGTCAACGCCGGTTTCGTTTTCATCCTTGCCGTTCCAGACCAGCTCGTAGCCGGCGCCTTTAGCGGCAAGTTCCGCGAAGGTGCGGATGGAATTGGTGACGCCCGTGGCCAGCACGTAATCATCGGGCTGGTCTTGTTGGAGCATCATCCACATGCCTTGCACGTAATCGCCGGCAAAACCCCAGTCACGCTTGGCATTCATGTTGCCAAGTTCAACGCAGGCCTGACGGCCGGCGGTCACGGCGGCAATGCCGCTGGTGATTTTGCGCGTGACAAACTCTAACCCGCGCAGCGGGGATTCATGGTTGAAGAGAATGCCCGAGCACGCGAACAGGCCGTATGATTCACGGTAATTGGTGACAATCCAGTGGCCATACAGCTTGGCAACGCCATAGGGGCTGCGGGGATAGAAGGGCGTGGTCTCCGACTGCGGTACGGCTTGCACCTTGCCGAACATTTCCGACGTGCTGGCCTGGTAGAATTTGATCTTCGGGTTGATCAGGCGAATGGCATCAAGGATGCGGGTGACCGATAAGCCATCCAGATCGCCCGTATACACCGGTTGCTGGAAGCTGGAGGCGACAAAGCTCTGCGCCGCGAGGTTATAAATTTCATCGGGCTGAATGCGCTGAATGGTCTCGATGATGCTGGCGCTGTCGGTCAGCTCCATGCAGGTCAGGTTCACCTTGTCGGTGATGCCCAGGTAATTCAGGCGCCAGAAATCCAGATTGCTCGAACGGCGGTAGCTGCCATACACGGCATAGCCTTTATTCAGCAGAAACTGGGCGAGATACGCGCCGTCCTGTCCTGTGATGCCGGTAACGAGAGCCTTCTTTTGCATGTGTCTTTCCTGAGCAGCGTTTATGTGATGCCGGTTTAAAGGAATAAGCCAGTATATTCAAGCTGAAAGGCGCTGTCGAACACCCTGAAAACCTACGATTTACGGGGATTCCTGTGGGCTTTTTAAAGGCCGGCCTGCTGGCGGAAATGCTGCGGGCTGAAAAGGCGTAAAGCCTGCGCTTTTGCCTTGGCGCCCATGGCTTCGCGCAACTGCGGGGCGGCCTGCAATTTTTTTAGCCATGCGGCAGCTTCATCAATATCCGGGTCGGCCCAGCACAGGTTTTCGCCGGTATAAATATTGGCATCGTCCTTGAGCGCAATCATTTGCGCATCCACTAGCGCGGCGCAGTCATCATCCATGAAATCCATATTCGCCGACCAGCGCGTGGCAATCACGGGCTTGCCCAGCATCATGGCTTCGGCCATCACCAGCCCAAAACCTTCCGCACGGTGCAACGAGACAATCACATCCGCCGCATTCATCAGCGCAAAACGGTCAGGGGTAGTGAGTGCTTCCTGTATCACGCGGATATTTCTGGCATTGCCGATGGCCTGATTAAGCCGCGCTTCCGCCCCCGGCACGCTTGCAAGCCGGCTGATATGGAGAATGAGAAGCTTGTCCGGGGCATCGCCAAACGCCTGTCTGAACGCCGCAATCGCGCCAAACGGGTTTTTACGCTCCAGACTGGAATGGGCATTGGCCATGGCCAGCACGGTGAAGGTACCGGCGGGAATATCAAAGCTGCGGCCGGATATGGCGGCTGGGGGTTGGACTGGAATAAGCACGGCCTTGACGGGAATGGTTTTAATATCGCTAAGCGCTTCCGCCACATACCGGCTGCAGGCCCATACTTCATGCACGTACCTGGCATGCTCCACCCAGTTTTGCGGAGCGCGGGGGAGTTCCCATGCCCATGCGCCTACCAGCCGCATGCCTTGCGTGCGCTCGGCGCCCAGATGCAACAGCAGGCGCGGAATCTCCAGCGCGTTCATGTGCAGAATTAACGTGCCGCCCTGCGGCCATGGCGCGGCGTTACGCCAGCTGGGATCAGATGGAATTTCCGCCTGATTAAAAACATCGGAGGCATCGTAAACATAAACATCCTGCCCCAGCTTCTGCAGGGCAGCGATTGTCAGGCGCGCGCTCTCGCCAATGCCGCTGGCGGCGCGCAAAACGCCCGCCACCACAAAGGGCCCCTGCAAAGGCGGTGCCGGCTGTTGCGGCAGGGGAATGAAAGGCGCGTTCAAAAACTGCCATGCCATGCGGTAGATGGCATGGATAAGCAGGAACACCGGGCCGCGCCCGGTCATATTTTTAACGGCTTGCTTGAGTGCGTTGAGCATAGGCCGGCATTATGAATTTCAATGCCACAATGCGCCAGAGTAAAAATAAGCGCTGCCCGACGCGCGATAACAAAAAGGGCGCCGGAAATCCCTCCGGCGCCCTTCTGCTTAGCATGGTTAGCTAATTAATTCAGCGCAATCGCATCCGCGATTACACGGGTGATGTCCGACATCAGCAGCACGTCGCCATCCACCTGCACGTAACGGTAATGCGGCGGGGGCGGCGCAAGCTGCATCAGCACCGGTTGCGGCACCGGTCGGTAGACAACCGTGCGGGCTAACGGCTGGCCAACCACGTAGCGCGCATGCTGCGGGCGGTTCCAGCGGCCGGGATGCGCATTATAATATTCGCGTACGACGACGCGGTCGTGGTCGCGGAAGTGCCAGTTGTTATCATTGCGCCAGCCATAGTGATGGCCATTATCATGCCAGGGGGCCTGATGATGGGCGCCGGCATCCTGATCCTGCCAGCCGCGGCGCGCAAACGCCGGGTCGGCGACAAAAGCGCTGCCCGCCACAACGGCGAGGGACAGCGCGGTTAAAGCAAGTTTCTTCATGCGTTCTACTCCTTGGTTGAGTGGTACAAAGGTACAAACAAAAAACACGGCAATTAGGTTGTTAACATGATGATTGTGGGGCGCTGCCGTGATCGCTTGCCACAATCGTTACTTTAACTTCTTGGCCTCGTCGTAATGGCGCTGCAGCGTGGGCAGCGTATCGCTGGCGAACTGTTTCAGGCTCGCATCCTCACCGGTTTTGGAATAGTCGGTGAACAGGTCAACCGCTTCCTTATGCGCATTGGTCTGCGCGGTGATGTAATCGGCATCGAACGCCGCAGGGGAATCGGTCTGGAGCTGGCTCATGGTCTTCTGGTGGCCGGCATCCAGGATGCCATTGACCACATGCTTGTTGGGCGCGGTCGATGCCTGCAGCGCCGTTTTGAATTTGGCGCCGGCGTTGGTGTGGTCATCAATCATCGTCTGCGCAAATGCGCGCACCGCCGGTGATTTTGTTTTCTGCAGCGCCACGCGGCTGGATTGAATTTCGAATTCGTTGGCGATGGTGACATTATGCACGAAATCAGCCGTGGCCGTCGCCGCCCGGGCGTGGCCGGCGAACAGCACAAGCGCACCGGCGATAAAAATCGCGGGAATAGCAACAGCGGATGGCTCTCTTTTCATGGGTCAAAAAGCTAAAAGGGCCGGAATAAAAAATCCGTACGGGATTGGCCAAGACGTAAAACTTATTAATGACGGGGCCTTTTCGCATATTAAATCATGCGCCCCCGCGCGTATTACTGCAGGCCTTAACAATAAAAAGGAGTACATCACATGGCAGCACGCGCCAGAAAGAAATCAACGGGCCGCAAAAGCCAGACCGCAGGTGGTTCCAAGCGCGCGCGTTCCACCGCGGCGCGCCGCGGCAAGGTTCATGCCGTCATGGAAGAATACAAGGAAGGCAAACTGAAATCCGGCAAAGGCGGGAAGGGCGGCAAGGTCAAGTCGCGCAAGCAGGCGATTGCCATTGCGATGAGCGAAGCCGGTATGTCCAGGAAAAAGAAAAGCCGCAAGAAAGCCGCCACCCGGCGCTAGGCGGCTGTGCGCCGGAATGTGTTTTTGACGGTCGCCGCAAGCTTTTCCATATACAGGTAAATTACAGGCGTGATGTAAAGCGTGAGCAACTGCGAGATCAGCAGGCCGCCCACCACCGCAATGCCCAGCGGCTGGCGGATTTCCGCGCCGGCGCCTAAACCCAGTGCAATCGGCAGCGTGCCGAACAGTGCAGCCATGCTCGTCATCATGATCGGGCGAAAGCGCAGCAGGCAGGCTTTATATATCGCTTCATCCGCCGGCAGGCCTTCGTTGTTTTTGGCGGTGATGGCGAAATCCACCATCATGATGGCGTTCTTTTTCACAATGCCAATCAGCAGCACAATCCCCACCAGCGCGATCACGCTGAGTTCCTTACCAAACAGCATCAGCCACAGCACCGCGCCGATGCCCGCCGAAGGCAGGCCCGATAAAATGGTGATGGGGTGAATAAAGCTTTCATACAGCATGCCGAGAATGATGTAGATAATCACAATCGTGACCAGCAGCAGCATGCCCTGGCCCGCCGAACTATCCGCAAACGCCTGCGCCGTGCCTTGTGCGCTGCCGGTGATGGTGGAGGGCATTTTCAGCGTCTGCTTGGCTTTTTCCAGTTTGGCGGTCGCCGCGCTTAAAGCGACGCCCGGCGCCAGATTGTAAGAAATGGTAACGGCCGGCAGCTGGCCCTGATGGTTGATGGATAAGGGCCCAACGCTGCGGGCGATCGTGGCGATTTCCTGCAGCGGCACATTGGCGCCGTTCGAGCTATGGATATAAATGCGGCCCAGATCTTCCGGGTTCTGCTGGAAATCTTCGCCCACTTCCAGAATGACAGCGTAATCGTCGGTCGGCGTATAAAGGCTGGCCACCTGCGCATTGCCGAACGCGCTGTAAAGCGACTGGCGGATATTATCGTTGGTAATGCCAAGACTGGCCGCCTTCACCTGATCGATTGTGAGAACGGCCTGCAAACTCTTCATCTGCAAATCCGATGTCACGTCCTGGAAGTCATGATCGGCGGCAAGCGCGGCCAGCAGTTTATCTGACCAGCTGTAAAGCTCCTCCAGATTGGTGCCCTGCAACGTGTATTGATAGAGGCTTTTCGTCGGCCGGCCGCCAATGGAGAAGTTCTGCACCGGCTGCATATACACATTCATGCCTTCCACCGCGCGCGTTTCCTTGCGCAGGCGCTGAATCACTTCAGCCGCCGAAGGCCGTTCGTTGCGGTCTTTAAGGGCAAAGAACAGACGGCCTGTATTAGCGGCGCCGCGGCCGCCGCCCACAGCCGAGAACACGTTTTCAACATACGGGTTGGCTTTCACAATGGCGGCTACGCGCTTTTGCTTCTCCAGCATCGCCGTGTAGGAAATATCCTGCGAAGCTTCCGTCTGCGCGAACACAAAACCGGTATCTTCCAGCGGGAAGAATCCCTTGGGCGCGATGGCGAACAGCGCCACGCTTGCAAGGATGGAAGCGATTGTCACGCCCAGCATGAAGCGGCGGTGATGCAGCGCCCAGTCTAAGGTGCGCTGGTAGAAGCCCTGCATGGCATTAAACCACTCGTCCAGTTTCTGCTGGTATTTTTTATCGTGCCCATCATGCCCGCTTTTTAAAATGCGCGCGCACAGCATGGGCGTGAGGGTGAGGGCCACGAACGCCGAGATCAAAATCGCCATGCTGATGGTCACGGCAAATTCGTGGAAAATGCGGCCCACGATCCCGCCCATGAAAAGCACCGGAATGAACACCGCCACCAGCGAGAAGGTGATGGATATGATGGTGAAGCTGATTTCGCCGGCGCCTTTTATGGCCGCATCGAACGGTTTCATGCCGTTTTCGATATGCCGGACGATATTCTCCAGCATCACGATGGCGTCATCCACCACGAAGCCCACGCACAGCGTGATGGCCAGCAGGGAAATGCTGTTGATGCTGAAATCCATCAGCGCCATGCCGCCATAGGTGGCGATGATGGAAAGCGGCACAGCTAAAGCTGGAATAAGCGTGGCGCGGAAGGTTTTCAGGAACAGGAAAATCACCCCGATCACCAGCGCCACGGTGATGAACAGCGTGGTCTGCACATCATGCACGGCGGCATTCACCGCCACCGAACGGTCGAACAGGGGGGTAAGCTCCACGCTGCCCGGGATCTGCGCCTTGAATGTCGGTATCAGGGCGCGCACGCGCTTGACGACATCAATGGTGTTGGCATCGGGCTGGCGCTGAATGGCGATCACCACCGCCTGCCTGGCGTTTAAAGCGCCCATGGTGCGGGTGTCTTGCACGCTGTCGGTAACGTTGGCGATATCTTTGAGATATAGCGGCGCGCCATCTTTCCAGACCGTGATCAGATTGCGGAAACCCGCGGCATCCGCCGGCTGGCCGGCGATTGATAGATTAAACAGCTGCTTATCGCCGTTGATCACGCCAATTGGCGCATTCGAAGCTGCCGCGGCAACGGCGTTCTGCACCTGATCAAGGCCAATGCCCTGGGCGGCCAGCTTGTTGGGGTCGACCTGAATGCGCACGGCGTATTTCTGCTGGCCATAAATCAGCACCTGCGCCACGCCCGGCAGGGTGGATATGCGCTGCGACATCAAGGTGTCGGCATATTCATCGACCTTGGAAAGCGGCAGCGTATCGGACGAGACGGCGATGAACAGAATGGGCTGGTCCGCCGGGTTGACTTTCTGGAAGCTGGGCGGCGTCGTCATTTCTTTGGGCAGCCGGCGCAGCGTGGCGGAGATGGCCGTCTGCACATCCAGCGCCGCGCCATCGATGTTGCGGCCTAAATCAAACTGCAGCGTGATCTGGGTGGTGCCAAGAAAACTGCTCGAGGTCATGGAGCTGACGCCGGCAATGGTGGAGAATTGCCGCTCCAGCGGCAGCGCCACGCTGGAGGCCATGGTTTCCGGGCTGGCGCCCGACAGGTTGGCGGTTACCTGAATGGTAGGGAAATCCACGCGGGGCAGGGCGCTGACGGCCAGCGTTTTATAGCCGGCGATGCCGCCCACCAGAATGGCCGCCATCAATAAAATCGTGAAAACCGGGCGGCGGATGCAGAATTCAGAAATACTCACGGCGCATTCCCTGCCGCAAGATTATCGCTATCCGCTTTGCCGGCGGGCTGAATATTCACCGCGGCGCCGTCTTTAAGGGTGAGGGTGCCGTCCACCACCACCTGCTGGTTCAAGGCCAGCCCGGTGGCGATCACGGCCTGCCCATCCTGCACGCGTGAAACCTGTACATCTTTTTTGCTGGCATGGCCGTTTTCCGCCACGAAAACATATTCGCCGTTCTGGCCGTGCTGAATGGCGGTCTCGGGCACGGTGAGGGCGTCTTTATCCACGCCCGTCACAATCACCAGATTCACAAACATGCCGGGCCATAATTTTTCATCGGTGTTCGGAAACAGCGCGCGTACCACCACGGTGCCGGTGGTGGCGTCAATCTGGTTATCAATATAGCTAAGTGTGCCATCGATGGGTTTCGCCCCGGGGCTGATCACCGCCTGCACGCCCAGCGTGCCGTTCGTCATGGCATCGCGAAGGCCGGTGAGACTGGCCTGGGGAATGGCGGCCCGGGCGGCAATCGGCGTGATCTCGTTGATGGTGACCAGCGGCTGCGCATCATTTGCCTTCACATTATTGCCAAGCGTGAGGTTAATGGTGCCGGCGCGCCCGTTAATGGGCGAGGTAATCACGGTATAATCCAGCTGCACTTTCGCTGCATTTAACGCGGCTTCCGTGTTTTTGATATTGGCAAGGCCCGCTTCGTAGCTGCTGCGGGCGGTATCGTAATTCGCCGCCGTTTCATAGCCTTTGGCGCGCAAATCTTTGGCGCGGGCATATTTCAGGCGCAAGTCTTCCGTAGTGGCTTTGGCGGCGACCAGGTTGGATTGCAACTGGTCGACCTGCGCCTGCAGCACGCGGGGGTCGAGCACGAACAGCACATCGCCCTGCTTGACCTCGTCGCCATCCTTGAAGCGCACTTCCATGATTTGCGAGTCGATGCGCGATTTGATGGCGACGCTCTGGTTGGCGATCACGTTGCCGGCCACGTTGATCGCGCGCGGCATGTCCCGGGCGGTGACCGCGGCTACCGCCACATTCACCGGCAGGCTGGCGTTTTTGGCGGCGTCGTTTTTAGGGTGGCCGAACAGGCCGTAGGCAATGCCCCCTCCAATCAGCACGAGAACGACCAGAAGGGCGATGCGCGGGGCGGGCATGTAAAACTCTTAACAAGGGGATTAAAAAGCGGATTCCCTGACTATATCAAGCAACGGGAGAAGCGCGAGAGGGTGATTTTGTTTATGGATTATTTATGACTTTTTGATGGAGCGGCATCGAACACTGACTCTCAAAAGCCCATAATTTGCGAACAAATTCTTACGATGGAGACTGTTCCCATGTCACACTCATACCTTCGTTCTCTTCTCACGATCGGCGCCCTTTGCTTAAGCTTTGGGGCTTTTGCGCAAGCCCAGGCCGCCCCGGTTATTTCCGGCGGCGTAGCGGAAGAAGGCCGCGCGGCGATCGAAGCCAAACAGAATGCCTATAGCCTTAAGGTCACCTATGCGGGCCAGGGCGGCATGTTCCTGTCGGATGTGGATGTCGTGATCCGCGACCGCGCCGGCAATGTGGTGGCCAATACCACCACCAACGGCCCGATTGTGCTGGCCGATCTGGCGCCGGGCAGCTATACGCTCGAATCCTCGGTCAATGGCATCACCAAAACGCAGCGCGTCAGCGTGGGCCACGGGCTGAAACAGATCACCGTGCGTTTCGATATCGGTGAAGAAAACTATGATAGCAACAACCGCGCCGTACGCGGCGTGAGTTACTGGCAGGATGAAAGCCGCATCACCCATCTGCGCGGCGGGTATCCGGAAAGCGCTACCCATGCCCTGAATGCGTCGGATGCCGGCGATGCCAGCGTGACCGTCTATAGCGACGAATACATTCCCGGCGGCCGGGCGGTGCAGGGCATGTCCTACGAGCCGCCGAACTACTATCACCCGTTCAGCAGCACCTATCACCGCTAAACCCCCGGTGGATGCGGTTTAGCCAACAAAAAACCCGCTCCGGACCGGAGCGGGTTTTCGTTTAACCGCGCTATTTA
>JBEHYA010000041.1:0-16694 GCA_048498415.1 Pseudomonadota bacterium | reverse complement strand
GCACGCATCCGCCTCGCCCATGACGTGATGCACGCCGGCGGCCTGCATCATCATCTGGAAGCGCGCGCCGGCGCCTTCAATCTGCGCGAGAATATCGAGAAGGTATTTGGCGTTGAAGCCGATTTCGATGGCATCGCCCTTGTAACCCACTTCCAGCTCCTCCACGGCGCTACCGGCATCCGGGCTGTTGGCGGAAAGTGTGAGCACTTTATTGCCCAGCGCAATTTTGATGGCGCGGGATTTTTCGTTCGAGATGGTGGCGACGCGATCGACGGCCGCGCCGAACGCCTTGGCTTCCAGCTCCAGCACCTTGTCGTTGCCGGTGGGGATCACGCGTTCGTAATCGGGGAAGGTGCCGTCGATGAGCTTCGAGGTGATCACCACGTTATCGATGGCAAAGCGCACCTTGCTGGCGGAGAGCGAAATCTGCACATCGCCGCTCATTTCATCGAGCAATTTCCGCACTTCCTGCACGGCTTTGCGCGGCAGAATAACGCCGGGCATGTTGCTGGCTTCTTTGGGCGCCGGCATTTCAAGGCGGGCCAAACGGTGGCCGTCGGTTGCGACCGCGCGCATCACTTCCACATCGCCCTTGCCGCGGGTGGTGTGGAGGAAAATACCGTTGAGGTAATAGCGCGTTTCTTCGACCGACATGGCAAAGCGGGTGCGGTCGATCATGTTCTTGAGATCAGCCGCGGTGAGGGTGAAGCGATGCTGCATATCGCCTTCTGCCATCTGCGGGAAATCATCGACGGGCAGGCTGCCCAGCTTGAAGTTGGAACGGCCGGACGACAGCGTGATCTGGTTGCCGTTTTCCGGTGCGCTGATTTCAACCTGGGCGCCATCGGGGAGTTTGCGGACGATATCATACAGCGTATGGGCAGGGGCGGTGCGCGCGCCGGTCTTGGCGACATCGGCGGGCACTTTTTCGTTCATCTCCAGATCCATATCGGTCGCGGTGAACGAGACGGCGCCTTTTTCAGCGCGGATCAGGACGTTGGCGAGAATGGGAATGGTGTTCCGGCGCTCCACCACGCTTTGCACATGGCCGAGAGATTTCAGGAGAGCGTTCCGTTCAAGCACTAATTTCATGGGACAAGCTTTTGGCGGGGGAGGTGCGAGAAATTATACGCCTAGAGCTATCAAGACTCCGCCAAAAGGGCAAGCTGGCAAATATTAAAGGCGGGCGGCGTTAGCCCAAAAGCCTGATCTGTCATGCCCGCGCCGACGGGCCGTCACGGCAGGCCTTATGACAAAGGCTTGGTTTAATGGCCTATCGTGGGTCCCCGCCTTCGCGGGGATGACCTTCGGTCAGTTCTGCAGCAGGCGCTTCAGCAATTCCACGTCTTCGCTCAGCGTGGGATCGCCGGTGCGGAGTTCCTCGATCTTGCGCACGGCATGAATGACCGTGGTGTGATCGCGGCCACCAAATTTGCGGCCGATTTCGGGCAGGCTGCGCGTGGTGAGCTGCTTGGCCAGATACATCGCCACCTGCCGTGGGCGCGCGACCTGACGGGCGCGGCGGGGCGAGTGCATATCGGCGAGCTTGACGTTGTAATGCTCGGCGACTTTCTTCTGGATTTCTTCAATCGAGACGCGGCGGTTGCTCGCCCGCAGCAAATCCTGCAGCAGTTCCTGCGTGGTCTCCAGCGTGATGGCGCGGCCAATGAGTTGGGAGTGCGCGATGATGCGGTTTAACGCGCCTTCCAGCTCGCGCACATTGGCGGTGATGCGATGGGCCAGGAATTCCAATACCTTTTCCGGCACCGCGCATCGCATCGCATCCGCCTTGGTGTGGAGAATGCCTAAGCGCAGTTCATAGGTGGTGGGGTGCAGGTCAGCACACAGGCCCCAGCCGAGGCGCGAGCGCAGGCGCTCTTCAATTTTTTCCAGATCATGCGGCGATTTATCGGCGGAAATGATGATCTGGCGGTTCTGGTCTACGAGGGTATTGAAGGTGTGGAAGAATTCTTCCTGCGTGGAATCCTTGCCGCTGATGAACTGAATATCATCGATCATCAGCACGTCGACCGAGCGGAACTGCTCCTTGAAGCTCATGGTATCTTTAAAGCGCAGCGCGCGGACGAACTGGTACATGAACTTTTCGGCCGATAGATACATGACGCGGCGGGCCGGGTTGGTCTTGCGGATATGCCAGGCAATGGCGTGCATCAAATGCGTTTTACCAAGGCCGACACCGCCATAAAGGAACAGCGGATTGAAGCTGACCTGGCTTGCTTCCGCCACGCGGCGCGCGGCGGCATAGGCGAGTTCGTTCGGCTTGCCCACCACGAAGCTTTCGAAGGTGAAGCGGCCATCGAGCGGCGAGGAAATATCGTTGGGGTCCTGGTGCGAGGTGGCGGCGGCGTGCGGGGCAAGGCTTTGCAGGGCACTGCGCAGCGCATCCGATTTCGCGGCCGGGGTGGCAAGGGTGTTGCCGGCAAGGGCGGGGGCCTGGCCAAGCGCGTTCTCAACCACGAACATGACCTGCTGGACGTGTTCGTCTTCATCCTGCAGGAAGACCTTTATTTTATCGGCATAATGCGTATCGACCCAGTCGCGCATAAAACGGGTGGGAAGGGCCATGGTGACTTCGGCGCCCCACTGCTTCATCTGCAGCGGCTCGAGCCAGCGCTTGTAGACGGTCTCGCCGAACAGCGCGCGCATTTTGACTTTCAGCGCGTTCCAGTCCGGATGATCGAGCGTTTGGGTGGGCAATGGCGACATGGGAAAACCGATTAGGAAAGAACGATTGAATGATAAAACAAACCGGCTGGCAAGACGTTAAATGCCAGGCCGGGGGAACCGGATTTTCCGATTAACAATATTCGGCTGCGTGGGGCATCGGGATCATCAAGCTGGCGCGAAAAGCGGAAACAGAAACAAGAATGCGCGAGCAGCAAGACAGCATAGCCTTAAATCCCTGATCAAGAACGTAAACATCCCTTGGCGCCTGCATGAGCACAAGCGACAGTGCCGTTTAGTTCGGTTGAAAGCAACGTAAAGGTTGATTGAAGCTTGCAGTGCCGTTCCACGCGCCCGGTTTATTTTTGTTTGCGATGATCGTCGTCATGTTGCTGATCTCTGATCACTCTATCCCGTATGTTTCAGGCGCGTGAAGCCAGAACCACATCTTCAATAAAGCGACATTACGCTTCACAGCAGAAGTGAAGCAAGTGGTCTGAAGCGAGAACAAAAATAAATTTCCAAAAAAAGTTTTTTGGCCGTTTTTCGTTTGACTCATTGAATGCGTGCCACACCCATTTTTCGCGGGCATAAAAAAACCGCGCTGAATGCAGCGCGGTTTAATTTTGGTAAAAAAGCAAAAAGATTATTTTGGTTTTTTTATTTCACTTTTTTGAGGCGTGCCGACAGGCGCGACATTTTGCGCGCAGCGCGCTTCTTGGGCAGCGTGCCCTTGGAAGCGGCGCGGGCGAGTTCGCTCTGGGCCTTGGAAAGCGCGGCCATGCCGGCTTTATAATCCTTGGCGGTCACGGCTTCATCGATCGTGCGGATGGCGGCGTGCACGCTGCCTTTGCGGGCGCGGTTCTTGGCCTGCTTCACAACAGATTGGCGGGCGCGTTTTACGGAAGATTTGTGATTAGCCATGAAATTCTCGGGTATCAGCTTTCAATGAAGTGTTATGGGAAGGGAGTTTTTTAGGCCTTGAGGCCGGAAGCGTCAAGCTGACATATGGGCGGGCGGGGCCGGGCCTTAACCACACCTATATATAGGTAGGGAAGGCGCCCGCGTTTGGTGCGTATTTGCAGGGCAAAAGGCATGGTTGCCGCAGTTTGGGAAAAGCGGACAAAGAGGCCAGTCTTGCAACCTTTAAAAGCTTGGCGGGCGTGATGGCGCCATGGTAGTTTGCCGCCGCCATGAAGATTATTGCAGGTAACAGCAACCGCCCGCTCGCCGAAGCCATTGCCGGCCATCTGGGTCTTGTGCTCGCCAAAGCCGTCATCCGCCGCTTTGCCGATATGGAAGTCTTCGTTGAAATTCTCGAGAACGTGCGCGGCGAAGATGTGTTCGTCATTCAGCCGACCTCGTACCCCACCAACGACAACATAATGGAACTTTTGATCACCATCGATGCGCTTCGCCGCGGTTCCGCGCGCCGCATCACCGCGGTGATCCCGTATTATGGCTATGCGCGGCAGGATCGCAAAACCGGCCCGCGCTCGCCGATCTCGGCCAAGCTGGTTGCGAATTTGCTCACCACCGCCGGCACCGACCGCGTGCTGACCATGGATTTGCACGCCGGCCAAATTCAGGGCTTCTTTGATATCCCGCTTGATAATCTGCACGCAGGCGCGATCTTTGCGAAGCACATTCAAACCAATACCAACAAGGGCGACGAGCTGATTATGGTATCGCCCGATGTGGGCGGCGTGGTGCGCGCGCGTTCACTCGCCAAGCGCTTAAACGCCGACCTTGCGATCATCGATAAACGCCGCGAAAAAGCCGGGGTTTCCGAGGTCATGAACATCATCGGCGACGTATCGGGCCGGGCCTGCATTATGGTCGATGATATCGCGGATAGCGCCGGCACCCTGTGCAATGCCGCCGAAGCCCTTATAAAAGCAGGGGCAAAATCGGTTAAAGCCTATGTTACGCATGGGGTTTTATCGGGCGGGGCGGTGGAACGCGTTAATAATTCTCCGCTGGAAAAGCTCATAATTACTGATAGTATCGTCGCCACGCCTGAGGTGAAAGCCTCCGGCAAGCTCGAGCAGTTGAGCATCGCCCCGCTTCTTGCCGAAGCGGTCCTTCGCATCAGCGAGGAACGGTCGGTCTCCAGCTTATTCGAGTAACGATCAACCAAAATTGATCATTTACTTAAACCACGGCTCTGCACCCCTGGAGGCAGGCCGTTTTTGTTATGGAGCAGACGATGACTACGCAAAAGCAGACGATCAAAGCTGAATTGCGCGACCGGGCCGGTAAGGGGAATGCCCGTGCGACGCGTTTAGAAGGTCGTGTTCCCGCCGTGATTTACGGCGGCAAAGAAAAGCCGATGATGATTTCGCTGGATGCGCGCACCTTTGTGCCGCTGACCCGCAAAGCCGGCTTCCTAAACCATCTGGTTGAAATTGAAGCGTCGGGCAAGAACATCCGTGTTCTGCCGCGCGATGTGCAGCTCGACCCCATCAGCGATCAGCCGGTGCATATCGACTTCCTGCGCGTAGTCGCGGGCGCCCGTGTGCGTGTGGCCGTTCCCGTGGTGTTCATTGCCCAGGACAAGTCGCCGGGCCTGAAGCGCGGCGGCGTGCTGAACGTTGTGCAGCACCAGTTGCTGGTCTCCGTGCAGCCCGAACAGATCCCCGAGCAGATCGAAGTCAGCGTTGAAGGCCTCGAAATCGGTAACACCATTCACATCGAAGACATCAAGCTGCCGGGTGACGCGAAAGCCGTCATCAGCGGCAAGACCGATACCACGATTGCTTCGATCGCTCCGCCCACGACCGTGAAGGAAGAAGTTGCAGCGCCGACGGCGGCTGCGACGGATGCCGCAGCGGCGGGTGCAGCCCCGGCCGCAGGTGCGGCAGCGGGTGCGGCGCCGGCAGCGGGTGCAGCAGCCCCGGCGGCTGGCGCAGCAGCGCCGGCAGCAGCCAAGGCGCCCGAAAAGAAGAAGTAATCTTCCATCGATCAACGTTCATGCCGCTTTTGCGACCCCTCGCGAAAGCGGCATGACGTTTTGGTGACTTCCCCATGTATCTCCTCGTCGGTCTCGGCAATCCGGGTGCCAGTTATGAAGGCAACCGGCATAATATCGGTTTCATGGCCATTGACGCCATGCACCGGCATTTCAGCTTTGGCCCGTGGCGCAAGAAGTTTCAGTCGGAACTCAGCGAAGGCAATTTGCCGGGCATCAGCGAAAAAGTTGTGCTGCTGAAACCGCAGACCTACATGAATAATTCGGGGCAGGGTGTGCAGGCGGCGTTGCAGTTTTATAAAATGCCGCTGGAAAATGTTTTTGTGTTCCACGACGAGCTGGATGTTGCGCCCGGCAAAATCAAGATCAAGCAGGGCGGCGGGGCCGGTGGGCATAATGGCCTGCGTTCCATTGATGAACATTGCGGGCAGGATTACTGGCGCGTGCGTTTAGGTATTGGCCATCCCGGCGTGCATCACCCGGAAAAAGCTGACATGGTCACAGGTTATGTGCTCTCCGATTTCGCCAAGGCGGACAAGGTGTGGCTGGAGCCGTTGATTGAAGATGCGGCCAAACATGTGCCGGTCTTGTTATTGCGCGGGCAGGCGGATTACTTATCCAGGCTTGCCCCGCCAAAAGAGAAAAAAGAAAAGAAGGACGAATAAGATGGGTTTTAATTGCGGTATTGTGGGTCTGCCCAATGTCGGTAAATCGACGCTTTTCAATGCGCTGACCAGCACGCAGGCGGCGCAGGCGGCCAATTACCCGTTCTGCACCATTGAACCCAACACGGGCCGCGTGGCGGTGCCGGATGAACGGCTGGACAAGATCGCCAAGGTGGCAAATTCCGAAAAAATTATCGCCACGCAGCTGGAATTCGTGGATATCGCCGGCCTGGTGCGCGGCGCTTCCAAAGGCGAAGGGCTGGGCAATCAGTTTTTGGGCAACATCCGCGAGACGGACGCGATCATCCATGTGCTGCGCTGCTTTGAGAATACGGATATCACCCACGTGGAAGGCGGGATCGACCCCATCCGCGATGCGGATATTGTGGATACCGAGCTGATGATCTCCGACATGGAGAATTTGGAAAAACGCCTGAACAACGCCGCCAAAAAAGCCAAGGGCGGTGACAAGGAAGCCATCGCGCAGGTTGAAGTGATGGAGCCGGTGCTCAAGCTTTTGCAGGAAGGCAAGCCCGCGCGCGTCTATCGCAAGGGTTTAAGCGCTGAAAAAGAGCCGATTTTCCGTGGGTTACAGCTGATTACCGGCAAGCCGGTTTTATACGTGTGCAACGTGGAAGAAAGCGCGGCGGCTACCGGCAACGCGCAAAGCGAAAAAGTTTTCGCGCGCGCGAAGGCGGAAGGCGCGGGCGCGGTTGTTATTTCTGCCGCGATTGAATCCGAGCTTGCCGTGCTGGGCGATGAAGAGGCACGCAAGGAATTTTTAGAAAGTCTGTCGCTGTCGGAGCCCGGGCTCAACCGCGTGATCCGCGCTGGCTATAACCTTCTTGATCTCATCACGTTCTTCACCGCGGGGCCGAAGGAAACGCGCGCGTGGACGTTGAAGAAGGGCAGCAAGGCGCCGCAGGCGGCGGGCGTGATCCACACCGATTTTGAAAAAGGTTTCATCAAGGCCGAAGTCATCGACTACACCAGCTTTGTCACGCTGGGCGGTGAAGCGGCGGCGCGCGATGCCGGGAAGCTGCGCATTGAAGGCAAGGACTATCTGATGGTGGATGGCGACATCTGCCACTTCCGCTTCAATAACTAAGCGCTAACCATACCCCGCTTATAAAGCCAGTAAACACGTCGTACCCGGCGCTTATCTGTACTTTTTTTGTTCGCTTGATGGCGGTTTCGTCATGATGGCAACATAGTTCATCCGCATGCTTGATTCTGGTAAAACAGGAAGGGGCATGCTAATTCAATGAGCGTTACGTTTTCATTTTTCCCCACTCGGAGTGCGCGCGCCATGCTGGCCATTCGTTCCCCATTTTCATTATCCCGTTTTGCTTCGGCTGCTGTGCTGGGCATGGCCTTGTGCTTTGGCGGCGTTGCGCATGCCGAAGGCGCCGCAACGAACGATCCCGCCGGCCAGTTCGTGCAAAAGCTGGGCGACAAGGCGATTGGCGTGCTCGCCGATAAATCGATCACCCCGGATCATGCGGGCAAGATCTTCCACGACATGCTGACCAATTCGTTCGACCTGGATCTGCTGGGCCGTTTCGCGCTGGGCCGCGAAGCCTGGGCGAAAGCCACGCCGGAACAGAAGAGCCAGTATCTGGATTTGTTCGAGCGTTTAGTCGTCGAAATCTATTCCGACCGTTTCAAGATGTATTCGGGCGAAACCTTCAAGGTGACCACGGCCCGTCAGGAAGACGACCGCGATACCTATGTGACCAGCGATATCGTGAAGCCCAATGGCGGCAGCCCGACGCAGGTCGACTGGCGCGTGCGTAACCGCGGCGGCAGCTACAAGGTCATCGATGTGATCGTGGAAGGGGTCAGCATGAGCGTCACCCAGCGCTCGGAATTCGCGGCTGTTATTCAGCGTAATGGCGGCAATCTGGATGAATTCCTGAAAGTTTTACGCCAACGCGTTGATTCCGATAAGCCGGAAGGCGCCGCGGAATAAACACCGCGTACTAAAAATAAAACCGCCCGGGTGATAAACCCGGGCGGTTTTTTTATTGGGCGGCATGGGGAAAAATTTTTTAGCAGCCGCTGCAGATCGTGGCTTTACTTCGCCCGCACTTTGTATATGATTGCTGTTGGGCCACGTTCTCCCAACGGAACGCGGCTATTCTGGAAGGAATAGCGAGACATGACGATACAAAAACCGGCTACCAAGCCAGCTGATCCCCGTTTTTCCTGCGGCCCCACCGCCAAGCGGCCGGGCTGGAGTTTACAAGCACTTTCGGATGCTTGTGTGGGGCGTTCACACCGATCCAAAGAAGGTAAAGCCAAGCTGCAGCAGGTGATTGACCTCACCCGTGCAACGCTGAATGTGCCCGCGGATTATCGCATTGCCATCGTGGCGGCCAGCGATACCGGCGCCGTGGAAATGGCCCTGTGGTCGCTGCTGGGCCCGCGCCCCGTCGATGTATTCGCGTGGGAAGCCTTCGGCAAGGAATGGGTGACCGACACCGTTGAAGAGCTGAAGCTTAAAGATGTGCGCACCTTTGTGCCCAAATACGGCGAATTGCCGGATTTAAGCCAGGCCAAGCCCGACCATGATATTGTGTTCACGTGGAACGGCACCGCTTCCGGCGTGCGTGTGCCGAATGCAGACTGGATCAGTTCAAAACGCGAAGGCCTCACCATCTGCGATGCGACATCGGCGATTTATGCCATGCCGCTGCCGTGGGACAAGCTGGATGTCACTACCTATTCATGGCAAAAAGTGCTGGGCGGCGAAGCGCAGCACGGCATGCTGATTTTAAGCCCGCGCGCGGTTGAACGGCTGGAAAGCTACAAGCCCAGCTGGGGCATTCCAAAAATCTACCGCCTGACCAAGAAGGGCAAAATTAACGAAGCGATTTTTCAGGGCGATGTCATCAACACGCCTTCCATGCTGTGCGTGGAAGATGCGATTGATGCGTTGAACTGGGTGAAATCGCTGGGCGGCGCGGAAGGCACGATTGCCCGCACCAATGCCAACTTCAACGTACTGGCCGATTGGGTCAAGCGCACGCCGTGGATTGAGTTTCTGGCGAAAGACCCGAATGCGGTTTCCACCACTTCCGTGTGCATGTCGTTCACTGACCCGGATTATCTGCAGCTTACCGAAGAGCAGCGCGCGGAATTTGCCAAGAAGGTGGTCTCGCTGATCGAAAAAGAGAAGGCGGGGCTGGATATCGCGGCGTATCGCGATGCGCCGCCGGGCCTTCGCGTGTGGGCGGGTGGCACGGTGGAAAAACAGAATTTGGAAGCGCTGCTGCCGTGGCTGGAATGGGCGTTTGCCGCAGCCAAAGCTGAACTGCGCGCTTAATTTTTCTTTTTTCCTTCAAACCCGAGAAACCCATGCGCACACTTATCCCCGCCCTTATTGCCTTTACGTTTTTAGCCACGCCCGTGCTGGCCGCCGATTGCCCCGCCATTGAAGGCGAAGAGGTGAAGGATGAATTCGTGCAGGGCTTTAAGGCTGCTGCCGAAAAAATGGGTGCGCCATGCGCCGCCAGCTTCAAGCAGCTTTCGCCCGGTCAGGCGGTGATCAAATATCTGCCCGAAGGCCAAAAGCTGGAAGACTGGAAAAGCCAGCTCAGCGTGAATGTATTCACCGTGGATGGCGCGCCGGGCAATGAGACGCAGGCGATGACCAATAATTTTCTCGCCCGCGTCGGCCAGGAAGAAGGCCATGGCGAGATTGTGAAGAAAGTGGCGGGAGAACGCGGCGCCATGTTTGTTATTCGCTATCAGGTGCCGGAAGATAAATATAAGGTGCACGCCATAGCGATCATCCGCCCCGTAGGCCCCGATAAAGTCGCCGCTATTCACTGGAAAATGCGGGACGACGTGCCGAACGACACCACCCTGACGCTGTTTCAGGAAATCAATGGCATTGACGTGAAAGTGCCGGCGGTGGCCGTAGACGACGATGAAGCCGCCGCGCCTGAAAAGGCCAAGCCGGCGCCCAAAAAAGTGGAAGAAAAACCCGCAGAGAAACCTGTTGAAGCCAAGCCGGTAGAGGAAAAAGCGGCGGAACCGGTTGAAAAGAAAACCGAAGAAAAGAAGCCGGAGGAGAAAAAACCGGCTGAGGAAAAGCCTGCCGCCAAGGCAGACGAGAAAACCGAAATCCAACCCCCATCTCAACCTGCGGAGTAAACAATGGCCCACGCCCCCAAAGTTTTGATTTCCGATGCCCTGTCTCCCCGCGCGGTTGAAATCTTTAAAACCCGCGGTGTGGATGTGGATGTAAAAATTGGCCTTAAGGCCGATGAACTCGCCAAGCTTATTCCGCAATATGACGGGCTTGCCATTCGCTCCGCTACTAAAGTCACCAAAGACGTGCTGGCCAGCGCCCCGCGCCTGCGTGTGGTGGGCCGTGCTGGCATTGGCGTGGATAATGTGGATGTGCCGGCAGCAACATCCCGCGGCGTGGTGGTGATGAATACGCCGTTTGGCAATTCCATCACCACGGCGGAGCATGCGATTGCCATGATGTTCGCGCTGGCGCGGCAATTGCCGGCGGCCAATGCCTCCACCCAGGCGGGGAAGTGGGAGAAGAACCGCTTCATGGGTGTGGAAGTCACCGGAAAGACATTAGGTGTAGTTGGCTGCGGCAATATCGGCAGCATCGTTGCCGACCGCGGTGTGGGTTTGAAGATGAAGGTGATCGCCTACGATCCCTTCCTCTCCAACGAACGCGCGTTGCAGTTGCAGGTGGAGAAGGTGGAGCTGGAAGATTTGTTACGCCGCGCGGATTTTATCACGTTGCACACGCCGCTTACCGATGCTACGCGCAATATTTTGAACGTGGATACGATCGCTAAATGCAAAAAGGGCGTGCAGATTATTAACTGCGCGCGCGGCGGGTTGATTGATGAAGCCGCGCTCAAAGCGGCGCTGGAAAGCGGCCATGTGGCGGGCGCGGCGCTGGATGTGTTCCCGGTGGAACCCGCCAAGGAAAGCATTTTCTTTGGGATGGAGCAGGTCATCTGCACGCCACACCTTGGCGCATCCACCAGCGAAGCGCAGGAAAACGTGGCCCTGCAGATCGCCGAGCAAATGGCGGATTTTCTGCTGGATGGGGCGGTGGTGAATGCCCTTAATATGCCTTCCGTCTCGGCGGAAGATGCCGCCAAGCTGAAGCCTTATATGAAGCTGGCGGAATTTCTGGGCGGGTTCTGCGGCCAGGTGGCGGTGGATGGCCTCAAAGAAATCGCGCTGGAATATGAAGGCCATGCAGCGACGCTCAATATCAAGCCGCTGGGTGCGATTGCGTTATCATCCCTTCTTAAGCATCAGCTGGAATCGGTGAATATGGTCAATGCGCCGGTCATGGCGCGCGACCGCAATATTGCGATTAGTGAGACCCGCCGCAACCGCAGCGCCGATTATCAAACGCTGATGCGTATTCGCGTGGTGACGGATAAAGGCATTCTGGAAGTGAGCGGCAGCCTGCTGGCAGGCGAAAAGCCGCGTATTGTTGCGGTGGGGGATGTCGGCATTGAAGTCGAGCCCACCTCAATCATGCTGTATGTGCGGAACGAAGATAAACCCGGCTTCATCGGCCGCCTCGGCACCGTGCTAGGCGAAAACGGCGTGAACATCGCTAACTTCAACCTTGGCCGCAACAAACCGGGCGAAAGCGCGCTGGCCCTGATTGCCGTGGACCAGCCGATCAGCGACCAATTACGCGAAAAAATCGCCAGCCTGCCGGGCGTGCAGCGTATTCGGGTACTTAAGTTCTAACCACGGGCCTTCCAATGAAACCAGAGGATTTCTTTCTTCGGGCGGCGACGTTCGATGAAATCCTTTCGGATGATTTTGAATGCGATGCGCTATCGTTACCCAGTGAAGCAACTGCGCAGCGCTTAATGGCATGGAAAAAGGCCTGCACCAACGGGGAAGAGGATCTTTTCAACCGCCGCATCGCGCGCGAAGACTGGCCGATCGATTTTATTCATACGCGGTTTTCTTCAGCGCGAGCAGTGGCCGGGATAACTTATCCTGCCTGGGTGCATGATGCCGCATGGATCGTAGATGCTTTAAAATGTGAGCAGCCGGTTCCATCCCTAGCGATTGGGCCTGCCCAGCCTTTTCAGGATTTATTTTTAAATCTTATATGGGAAGCGCGGCGGCAGCGCGATGCGAACCTGGTGCCGGGGGCTCTGCATTGTTTTACGCCGCAGGCCCTGCAGACTTTAGACCTCCAGCTTTCAATTCAGCTCACCGATCTCTGTGCCGCCCTGCTCTATGAGATGTTCGAGCGCTATCGTTCAGAAGCGGTGGCGGCGACGAAAAAGGGCACCCAATTATATGATGATTTTATTGCCGCGCTTAAACAGCGTTTGTTGGAAAATTTATTCGAAGCAAAGCCTGTATTGCTACGGCTTGTAGCCGTTGTCACTCGGCAATGGATGGCGGTGACACATGAATTTCTCCTCCGCTTGTATAGCGATCGTGCCGCTATCGGCGGTTATTTTTTTAATGCAGCGCCTTTACCGGTAACGGACATTACGTTTGGCCTTTCCGATCTGCACAATCATGGCCGTTCGGTTTATATTGTTACCTTTTCCAATTCATCGCGCGTAGTGTACAAGCCAAAAGACCTTCGGCTTGAGAAGACGCTGGAAGAGATGATTGCGCAGTTTAACCGGATGCCGGCGCCGGTTGATTTAAGACCCATGCGGGTACTTTGCCGGGAGGGCTATGGCTGGGCCGAATATTTAAGCCATCAATCGTGTGCCAATGATGATGGCATCAACCTGTTTTTCCACCGTACCGGGGCGTGGCTGGCGCTTTTTCATCTTTTATGCACAACGGATATGCATGAAGAAAATATGATCGCCGTCGGCGATCAGCCGGTGCCGATTGACCTGGAGATGCTTTTTCAATTGGGAAAGAACAAGAAGCCGGTTGTTGCCGCGCTTGCCGCTTTTGAAGCCGCGCAGGAAAAGCTTCTTCATTCCGTGCGAATGATCGGGTTGTTGCCGGGTTATTTCCGTGCCGCCGATGGCGCAGTGATTAATAAAGGCGGCCTGCAGCAGCGCGCGATTTTGGAGACTGTTGTTGCGTTATGTGCAGTGAATACCGATCAGATGCAACCGGTTGAATGCGTTTTTGAGGCGGATCAGACCTATAATATGCCGCTTCAAAATGGCGTACCTGTGCGTGCCCATGATTATGCAGTAGCGATGATGGAAGGGTTCAAGGCATATACTGATTTTCTCACGCATGCCGCCGCTGATCTATTGCTGGATCATATCGAAAAGAATTTCAAAGATTTACCCGCGCGTGTGATTGTTCGGCCAACCCAGTTTTACGGCACACTTTTTTCACGCATTAAAGATCATCATAGGATGGATGACGGAATTTTATGGAGTGTGCAGGCGGATTTCATATCGCGTTTTTCCCACTGGAACAGCGAGGACGATCAGTCGCAGCTGATGGCAAGCGAACGCCGCGCCCTGTATGCGCTGAATGTGCCTTATTTTACCTCTCCCATCGGTTCCGACATTATTTGCGGCGAAGATAACTTTAGAAGCACCAGCAACCAAATAGACGCCGCAACAAATGCACGTCAGCGCATTTTGAATTGCGATGCAGAAGAACAGAACTGGCAGCTAGAAGTGATCCGGCTAAGTTTCTTGGGCGGCCATGGCGCCGTGCCTTCAAAAGCACCCGCGAATGCAAAGCGCGAGACTGCTACGTCCGCCGCAACAGGGGATAAATATCGCCGCTACAGCGGCGTTATTGCCGATAAAATTATGCAGCAAGCTATTGTGGCCGGTGAAAGCGCTGCTTGGCTCATGCTGGAATGGACAGGCGAAAAACGTGACTGCCAGTTGATCCGCGCCGGCTTTGATATATATGCCGGTGTGACGGGAATTGCACTTTTTCTTGCCGCTTATGCAAAAGTAACGGGGGATGCACGTGCCGCGGCGCTGGCCCGGAAGGCTTTGACACCGCTGCGTTATAATTTGCATGACCTTGGTGCCGGGCGTTTTGTGCGCTCTATGGGAGTGGGCGGCGCAGCAGGCCTGGGTTCGATCGTATATGCACTGACCGTGATCGCCGATCTTCTTGACGATGAAAATGTTCTTGAAGAAGCGAAATATGCCGCCTCGTTCTTTACGCCCGATTTTATTTTGGCCGATACAAAATTCGATATCATCGATGGATCGGCTGGCGCGATCTTATGTCTTTTAAAACTATATGGGCGCACAAGACGGAACGATTATTTAGACAAAGCCATTTTGTGTGGTGAGCATTTGCTGAAAAACCGCACTGCCGCGACACATGGCGGGGCGTTATGGCCAGGAACGGAGAATAAGGTACTGACCGGTTTTTCGCATGGCGCTGCCGGTTATGCCTATGCCCTGTCGGCGCTCGCCGCAGCCACACATAATAAGCGTTTTGCCGATGCTGCCGATGTCTGCGTTGCATATGAAGCTAAACAATTTTCGGATAAGGACGGCAATTGGCCGGATCTACGTGAGTTTGTGACGCGCAGTGACCGAACCTATTCGTCCTGCCAGTGGTGCCATGGAGCGGGCGGCATTGGCATGGCGCGGCTGGCGATGATCAAGGCGGTGCCGCACTATGTAACGACGCTGCGCGGCGACATTGAGAAAGCGTTGACCTGTACCCACAAGAACGGGCCGCGCCAATCGGATACATTATGCTGCGGAAATATGGGGAACATTGAATTCTACCGCGAATATGCGCGTACGCTTAACCAGCCTGCGATGAACAGGGTGGCACAAGAAAAAATCGACCAGATTATTTTAGATTATGAGCAGACCGGACTGTTTCAGTTGAATGAGCCCGAAAGTGATTATAGTCCGGGATTATTTCAGGGTCTGGCCGGCTTAGGCTATGGGGCCTTGCGCGTGATCGATCCATTGCTTCCCAATCTATTGATATGGGAATAACGCTTTACAGATGCGGATCGAATGAGGAACGACCGCAGGCATCGCGCGAGCTGCACCAGTCGGAACCACACCAGTCTGTTTTCAGACCGTTGACGGCGGTTTGGTTACCAATCGCTTCTAGCTCGGCATCGCTGGCGGGCTTTTGACCAAAAGTAGGGCGCGTAGGCTTGGAAAAAGAAGATGGATCGTTCATGACGTGGCTCCATTGCAATGACGCGTTTATAGCATGTTTTTGATATGGTAAACAACGCCTAATCACCGTTTCTAGCGGCATTTCCCAGCACTCTTGCCCACGAAAAAACTTAACCCTGTCAGGGCTTTGAACGTGGCGAATCAAAAATGAAATGCTTAAGATTCAGGTCATGAACGATGGTGCCCTTGAACGGCTTAGCAAAGTAATTGCGTTAGCGGATTCCGCCCATGATGGCGAAGCGCTCGCGGCGCTGCGGGCGACGCGTAACATGCTGCGGCATGACGGGGTAGAACTTTCTTCTGTCCTGCAGGATGCGATGCGTAGCCGTGTATCCAATTTTGTGCGGCCGTCGATGGATATCGTGACGTCCTTGCAGCGCGAAGTTGTGGCATTGCAGCGCCAGCTGGCGGCTGCGCAGAAAGAACTGCGTGAACAGCGGCTGGAGACGCGGCACTGGCAGCTTAAGGCTGAAAAGAAATAGCCATGTCACCCCGGCGAAGGCCGGGGCCCACGACAAGCGACAATACGCAAAATTTCCTGTTTGGCCACGTGGATGCCGGCCTTCACCGGCATGACGACGCGGTTAGCCGGCCTTGTGCATCGCCACCGCGGTATCCGACATGCGGTTGGAGAAACCCCATTCATTGTCGTACCAGCTGAGGATGCGCACGAGATTGCCCTCAATCACCTTGGTTTCATGCAGGGCGAAGATGGAGGAATGCGGGTCGTGGTTGAAATCGGTAGAGACCAGCGGAATATTATAGGTATCCAGCACGCCCTTTAACGGGCCGGCTGCCGCTTTTTGAATGGCGGCGTTAATCTCGTCCACCGTCGTATTGCGGCTGGCCACAAACTTGAAATCCACCACGGAAACATTGGGGCTGGGCACGCGGATGGAGGTGCCATCCAGCTTGCCTTTCAGGGCCGGCAGCACTTTGCCCACGGCCTTGGCGGCGCCGGTGGTGGTGGGAATTAAATTCAGCGCGGCGGCGCGGGCGCGGGCGAGATCCTTGTGCATGGTATCCACGGTGCGCTGGTCGCCTGTATAGGAATGGATCGTCGTCATGTAGCCTTTTTCAATGCCGACAGCTTCATGCAGCACCGAGGCGACGGGCGCGAGGCAGTTGGTGGTGCAAGAGGCATTGGAGACGATTTTGTGTTCGGCCTTAAGCGCTTGGTGATTAACACCATAGACAACCGTTAAATCTTCGCCTTCCGCAGGGGCGCTGATCAAAACTTTTTGT
>JBEHYA010000040.1:0-16871 GCA_048498415.1 Pseudomonadota bacterium | reverse complement strand
GGGCGCCTGCAAAAACCAGAACCTAACCTGCCGCGCTTCCGCCACGCGCGGGCCGGAGGGCGTGACTTCCATCACCGCAAGGCCCCGCTCGGCGATATGCTGCGGCGTCAGGCGGAAGATTCCGTCCAGCCCGCTGAAACCCGCCGGGCTGGTGATCGCGGCGTCATTAAAGCCGTTGCCCTTGGCGGCCAGCACGGCTGCCAGCGCGGTCGCATCATAACCAAGCGTGGCAAGGCGCGGCGGCTGGGCATTGTTATGCTGCGCCTGATAGCGCTGAACAAAACTGCGCCGTGAATCCGGATCGGGCGCGGCATAGAACCCGCCGCGCAGCGCCGGCATATGCGCCACGTCATTCTCATCCCACAAACCGGTGCCAAACAGTGGCATACTGCTGGCTGAAATATTTTTCGCCGTCAGCGCCTCGGCAATGGCGGCGAGCGCCGCGCCGCCTTCCGGAATCACGATGCCCTGCACGCCCTGCTCGGCCATGATTTTATCAATCGCCTTGGCCATGCTTTCCTTGTTCTTCTGGTACTTCGCTACAACCGCAATGCGCACCGGCGAATTGCCCTCTTCCAGCGTGGCAATGGCGAGCTCGCCATAACTGGTGGCGGGCGCAAGCACGGCTAAATTCGTAAGATTACGGCTCGCGGCAAAATTCGCGACGCGGCGCACCTGCTCGGCCGGATTGAAGCCCAGCACATACACATTGCCGCCCGCCATCGTCCAGTCGTTCGAGAGCGCTAAAATCGGCGTGCCGGGCGCCGCCTGCTTTACAGCGGGAATGGAGGTGCTGAACAGCGGGCCCACAATCATATCAACGCCGCTTGCTACGGCGGAAGCCGCCGCGCTGCCCGCTTTTGCCGGGTCGGCGCCGCTATCTTTTGGCAGCAGCTCGAAGCCCTGCCCGCCCATATCCTGCACCGCCATCTGGGCAGCTTCTAAAAAACTTTTGCCAAGGCCGGCCTTCTCGCCGGTGAGCGGCACCAGCAGCGCCACCTTCACGGGGCTTGCTTTCAGCGCGGCCGCCTGCTCGGGCGATGCCTGCACCGGCGCGGGCGCGGCGTCCGCCGGCGTTTGCGCATCCATGCTTTGCGATGAACGCGCGCCCTGATTATTAAACCAGCCGCCCACTTCATGTGTCATGTTGCCGGCGGTATTGCCGCAGGCCGAGAGAGAAAGCAGCGCAATCAACGCGGCATATATAAGGTGGCTTCGCATTTGCGCGGCTCCTGTGCTATGAAGGGGGCTGACATGCCCGCCAAAAAGACCTCGAAAACCTTGAAAAGTGATACGCCTGCGCCGCCCCAAAAACAATTGGGAAAAGAAGCGGGTTTCTATCTGGTCGGCACGCCCCTTGGTAACGCCGGCGATATTACCTTGCGCGCCCTCGAAATGCTCCGCCGCGCCGATGTGATTTTCTGCGAAGACACGCGCGTGACCTCCAAGCTGCTGTCGTTCTACGGCATCGAAGGCATCACACTGCTGCCCGCCCACGACCACAACGAAAATGTGGCCGCGCAAATGATCGCCCAGCATGTGGCGAAGGGCGAGCTTGTGATCTACTGCTCCGATGCAGGCCTGCCCTGCATCTCCGATCCCGGCGTTGGCATCGTGCAGCACCTTTTAGGCAAAGGCATTCGCGTCCAAAGCCTGCCGGGGCCCAATGCCGCGCTCACCGCCCTGCAGGTCTCGGGCCTGCCGACCGATGCGTTTTATTTTGCCGGCTTTTTGCCGAACAAAACCAAGGCCCGCCGCGATGCGCTGCAGGCGCTATCCAAAATCCCCGCCACGCTTTTATTCTATGAAGCCCCGCACCGCGTGCTGGATACGCTGAAAGACATGCAGACCGTGCTGGGCAACCGCCCCTGCTGCGTGGCGCGCGAACTCACCAAGCAATACGAAGAACTCCGCCGCGGCTCAATTGAAAGCGTGCATGAAATTTTAAGCCAGAAAGAATCAATCAAGGGCGAGCTGGTGATCGTGGTCGGCGCCTTCCTGGGCGAACCCGAAGAAGCCATCGACCAGGCCGAGATCGACAAGCTGTTATTGAAAGCGCGCGAAACCCTGTCGGCCCGCGATGCCGCTGCCATCATGTCCAGCCAGACCGGCCTGCCCAAACGCGAACTGTACCAGCGCCTGCTGCATTTGAACGATAAGAAGAAGTAACGGAAGTTATCACAGGCATCCCCGCGCAGGCGGGGATCCAGTTTTATTTTCCTATATAATGACCAAACTGGATTCCCGCCTGCGCGGGAATGCCTGAGAGGGTTCGGAGGCGAGTTATGAAAAATTCGCGTCAGCAAACAGGCGCTAAAAGCTATCGCGCCGGCCATCTTGCCGAAGCCATGGCCGCGCTGCTTCTCATCGCCAAGGGCTACCGCATTGTGGCGACCAACAAACGCACGCCGTTCGGCGAGATCGATATCGCCGCCCTGAAAGCCGATACGCTTGCCATTATCGAAGTCAAAACGCGGGGTTCGGCGCTGGAAGGCCACAGCGCCATTCATGCCGGCCAGGCGGCGCGGCTGATGAACGCCGGCCAGCATATGGCCGCGCATATGAAACACGCGCCCGCGCATATTCGGTGTGATGCGATTATTTTCAGCCCGGGCCGCCTGCCCGTTCACATCAAAAACGCGTTTTGAATCGTAATGCCTGATTATGCCGGATCGTCCGACCCCATGCGAAGCGCGCGCAAGCGCGCCGAGAGATCCACCACCGTATTCCGCGCGCCGCGGCGTGCGCTTTCCCGCAGATGGTCCGGATACGCGATGAACGCCCGGTAGCCGTCGCTCATGCGGCATTCCACATCGGCCAGACGGTCCACCAGGCGCTCAAAGCGGGTGTGGTAGCCGATCGCATAAATTTCATCCGGCGATTTGGCGTTATACATGATCGCGCTTAATGTCGCCAGCAGGGCCGGCAGTTTTTTGGCCGCGGCAACGAATGGCAGCATGTCTTCAATCTGTTTAAACGTGCCTTCCATATCGGCGGCGGCGCATTGTTCCAGCGTGGCGAAAACGAACGGCCAGGCGCGCGCGGCATTGGCATCGCGGGCGACATCATTCTGCAGCAGGTCATAGCCGTAGCCCAGCGCCAGCTGCGGCGCCACCGCCGCCAGCTGCGCCATGCGGGTGAACATGAAATCCCATGTCTGCGCCAGCCGTTCCGGCCCGTCGTCGCCGTTCAGCAGATCGCGGCCGAAATCGAGCGCGGCCAGCCCGTCATGGTCGGCCAGTTTGTCCAGGCGCTCGAAAATAAATGTCCAGCTCTCGTTCGCCGTGGCGGGCGCCAGATGCGGGCTGCGCGCAAAACGCACTAGACGGCGCAGCGCCGCGGGAATGGCGGCAAGATTGCCCTTTGTCCACTGGCGCATCAGACGCACTTTCAGATACAAGCCCATCCAGTTGCCGGCCTGCGTGCGAAGCGGCGTAAACGCGCGGTCGCTCGTGTTATCGTAGTTTTCCAGAAAGGCGCGCAGCTGCTGGAACTGCCGGGCGGTAACAGTTTTTGGCTTTTGCGCCAGAATAAGTTCAAGAGTGAATTCGGCGGCCTGATACGCGTCGCTTAACGGCTGCGACGGGCCGGGGTTCAGCAGATGGGGCTGGCCGAGCATGATGATGGCCGCCTGCGCATAATCTCCCGCCTCGCTTGCGGCGGCGGCGGCGTTGCTGGCCGCCGGGTAATCCAGCCACAGCGTTTTTTTCTGGTGCCCTGCCGGCGCCATTTCCTGATCCTGATCGGGCGCTTTTTGCAGCACGTTTTTACCTGGGAACGGGTTCAATACCTTAAGCGATGGCCCTACCCTTAGTGGCGCCCGCGCAGGGCGTCAATTCAGGGTTTATTTTCGCGTTTTGACCGCAGAAAAGGGGTTAAAAACCCGCCTCTTACTGCCTTATTCGCCCGTCGGCTCAAACGGGCCTGGCTGCGGCGCGGCCACTACCGGGCGCGTGGGCGGGTTGATTTTGCCTTGCTTCTCCAGACGTCTGATTATGCCGTTGGCCCTATCTTCCGCTTTCTCGCGGTCAACACGGACAAGGTGATCGGGATAATCAATAAACTTCGCGGCATCGTCATTGCCGTTTTTCGCCCTATATTCTAAATACTCCCTCATCGCTTCCATACATTTGGCATGCAGGGCCTTGGCCTGGGATACCAGCCGGGCGGGGGTGGCGTAAAGCAGCTTGGCCGCCAGCGCAATAGCGGCTTCGCCGCTGCCGCCGCGGTCAACGTCTACCGCAAACTCGCGGGTGGCGAATTCCAGGGCCAGCAGGTGGTTGCGGGGTGCAATACGCTCAATCGCGGCAAACAGCCGCGCGTCGATCCCGTCTTCCGCCTCGACCGTCAGATACCGCTCGGCGCGGAAATGCGTCAGCCCGCGAATGGCGCGGCGCACCGCATCCGGTTCCGTTTTCGCATGTTCTTCCACGTGGCGGATTTTTTCTTCCAGCATATCGGCCACAAGCGATGCCGCGCGGTTGCGCACCGGCTCGGCATCCGACTGTTCGTAATCATCCGATTCATAAATCTTGAGGAACCGCTTGGTCAGGTTGAGCTGTTGGCGCGACAGCGTGGCATCCTGCTTCAGGCTGAGGATGAGATCCAGCGTGAGCGTCGCATAAACGGCATTTTCAAAATGCGGGGTCTGGGCAAACAGAATGTCGAGGGCACCCAGCGTGTCGCCGCTGAGCTGACGCTTGTCGGCCATCGTGACAGTTTTCAGAATGCCCATGGGCTTAATCGTCGTGCTCATATATGGATCCCCAAAATACATTTCATTATGGCCGCCAACCTAAAGCCTGGCCGGGGGTAGGTCAAAAGCCGTATTATTTTCGCGATTTAGGAAAGGTGTTTTAGGCAAAAAACATCAATAAAACAGCGATTTATCCCCATCCCCATTAATCATTATTTATCCGTTTCGGGTATAATAACCCGCATGACGTTATCGCAGCACGATCACGCCCTTCGCGTTCTGATCCACGCCGGCACCGCCGAAGATCAGCATCTTGATATCGCCGAAACCGCGCTGGCCCTCGCCGCCCTCGAAGACAGCCCGGCATCCATTCAATCCTACCGTGATTTTCTCGACCGCATCGCGGGCCAGATCCAGCAGAACACCTTCCCCGATATGTCGCTGGATGACCAGATTGCCGCGCTCACCCATGTGATGGTCGACCAATATGGTTTTCTGGGCGACCGCAACAATTACAACGATCCCGATAACGCCAACATCATGCGCGTGATCGAACGCCGCCGCGGCTTACCCGTCGCACTCGGCGTTGTCTATCTGCACGTCGGCCGCCGCCTGGGCTGGAACATGGTGGGCCTCAGTTTCCCCGGCCACTTTTTGCTGCGTCTGGAAAAAGACGGCAACCGCGCCATCCTAGATCCCTTCGATGGCTGCGCCGTGCGTTCCACTTCCGATATGCGCAATCTTTTAAAATCTGTGCAGGGCGAAGAAGCGGAATTGATGCCGGAACACTATATCCCGGTCACCGACCGCTCGGTGCTCTTGCGCCTGCAGAACAACATCAAGCTCCGCCGCCTGCAGAAGGGCGCGCTCGAGCAAGCCATTCAAACCCTGCAGACCATGGTGCTGTTTGCCCCGACTGAAGCGATGTTATGGCGCGAGCTGGGGCTCTTCCAGGCCAAGCTCGGCAATGCCGCGCATGCCATTGCCTCCCTCGAGACCTTCATGCGCCTTTC
This sequence comes from Pseudomonadota bacterium, assembly GCA_048498415.1. Lineage (GTDB taxonomy): Bacteria > Pseudomonadota > Alphaproteobacteria > UBA9219 > RGZA01 > JBEHYA01. The sequence goes on along the minus strand of JBEHYA010000040.1, from coordinate 11,162 downwards.
CACCTCCCAAAGCCTCCTCCACCAGACGGCGGCGATTTTGCAGAAGCTGAAAAGCAGCTTGCAGTAAGGTCTGCTTTTCATTTCGTATGTCTGAATTAAATCCTTTCTAAAACCCTCCCCCCTTGCGGGGGAGGTTGCAAGAACTTAGGTTTGCGGCTTCGCAAGCCTTAGTTCTTGCTGGTGAGGGGGTTTCTTTTTCACCGCTAGAAATCTTCTGGCGGATACACCCCCGCCCCTAACCCCTCCCGCGAGGGGAGGGGAATTTAAATGTGGCTGTCGACAGATATTCCACCACATTGACTCTCTATACATTTCGTGCGCCTTTACTGGCCGTATTTCACTCTCACCTCGCTGCCCCACATGCGCATTGCCCTGCAAATGGATCCGATTGAAGCCATCAACATTGATGGCGACAGCACCTTTCTAATTGGATTAGGTGCGCAGGAATGCGGCCATCAGCTGTTCTATTACCAGCCCAAGCACCTGCAATGGGAAAAGGGCCAGCTCACGGCACTCATTCAGCCCATCACGCTGCGCCGTGAAAAAGGCAACCACTTCACCGCGGGCCCCGCCACCCGCGTGGTGCTGGAAGACGCCGTGGATGTAATTTTGCTGCGGCAAGACCCGCCCTTCCACATGGGTTATCTCACCACCACGTATTTATTGGAACAGATCACGCATAAGGTGCGCGTGCTCAACGACCCCACGGGCGTCCGCAACGCGCCGGAAAAAATGCTCATCACCCATTTCCCGCATCTCATGCCGGAAACACTGGTGACATCCGAAGCCGATGCCATTCACGCCTTTGCCGCCAGGCACCCCGACATCATCGCCAAGCGCCTTTACGGCCATGGCGGGCGCGATGTCTACCGCTACACGAACGACGAAAAAGGCCTCGCGAAATTCGCATCCGAAATCGCCGCCACCACCGGCGAGCCGATCATGCTCCAGGCCTTCCTCCCCGAAATCGTCGCGGGCGACAAACGCATCATTCTTTATAACGGCGAAGTGCTCGGCGGTTTCCGCCGCGTACCGGCCAAGGGCAATTTCCTTGCGAATTTGGCGCAGGGCGGCAGCGCCGAAGCCGTCGAACTCTCCAAACGCGACCTCGAAATCTGCGCCGCCGTCGGGCCCACATTGAAAAAAATGGGCCTTTATTTCACCGGCCTCGATGTGATCGGCGACTACCTCATTGAAATCAACGTGACCTCGCCCACGGGTCTCGCCGCCATGAACCGCCTGTATGATTTAAAAGGCGATAAACGCATGGAAATTGAATTCTGGAATAGGCTTCCTAAATAAAAACCTCATCCCCGCGAAAGCGGGGATCCAGGGGACTGGGCAATATTTAAATTATATTCCGCCGCGGGCGCGGCTTTAGCTGGATCCCCGCTTTCGCGGGGATGAGGTGTTGGTGTTTGATAAATCAGGACTAAATAACCCCTATCCCCACGCCCCGAACCGCTATACCCTTTCCACCCATGCGCCACATTGTTCTTGATACCGAAACCACCGGCTTCGATCCCCTTACCGGCCACCGCATCGTTGAAATCGGCTGCGTGGAGCTTATCAACCACATTCCGTCGGGCAAAAATTTTCACCACTATTTAAATCCCGAACGCGACATGCCGGATGAAGCGCGCCGCGTGCACGGCCTCACCTCCGAATTCCTCGCCGATAAAGCCTTCTTCCGCGATATCGCGTCTGATTTTCTGGAATTCATCGCCGAAGACCCGCTCGTCATCCACAATGCCGGCTTCGACATGGCGTTTTTGAATTCGGAGCTCGGCACGCTGGGCTACCCGCAGCTTCCCATGAAGCGCGCCATCGATACGGTAGCGTTGGCCCGCAAACTCTTCCCCGGCCAGCCAGCCTCGCTCGATGCCTTGTGCAAACGCTTTAACATCGATACCTCGCACCGCACCCAGCACGGCGCGCTGCTCGATGCGCAGCTTTTGGCCGACGTCTATCTGGAACTCACCGGCGGTAAACAAGTGGGCTTTGATATCAGCTTTGGCGGCAACGCCAAAAACAACCACGTCAACCGCCCGATGCGCGAAGCGAGAAGTTTCAACGCCACGCCCGATGAAATCGCCGCGCATAAAGCCGCCGTGGCCAAGGTCAAGGGCAGCAGCTGGGCGGAATAAACATGCCCGCCAACTGGCTCTTCCTCGATTTCGATAATACGCTAATGGCCACCGAAGCGCACACGCTGCCTTCCCTCATCCAGCGCTTCAATGATCTGTACGGCGCCAATATCAAAGCCCCGCTCACGCCGGAAATTTTCAAACAGAATTTCCATGGCCAGGCGCGTGAGGTTCTCTGCGCCAACCTAAGCAAATTCTACAGCATCCCGGTTGACTGCGCCCAGCTCTATGAAAACCGCGAATGGAACATGATGCGCCATTACCAGTCGCTGCCCGGCGGCGTGGCCATGGCGGAAAATTTGCTGGAAGTTTTGCAGCAATTAGCGGCACAAAACTGGCGCTTCGCCTTTGTCTCCAACAACCCCATCCAGCGCGCCATGGCCGCCATGCGCTTTGCATCCAACGGGCGCGGCGCCGAACTTGCGCAATTGCTGGCACCCAACTTCTTTGAAGCGGGCGACATTCAAAAACCGAAGCCGGATGTGTATTTACGCGCCATTGCGCAGGTAGGCGCCAATCCCGCCGCCAGCTTCGCGGTAGAAGACAGCGCCACCGGCGTCACCGCCGCGACAAAAGCCGGCCTTGCCACTTTTGGTTATACCGGCATCAGCGACGGCGATGGTTTGGAACAAAAACTAAAAGCCGCCGGTGCCATCGCCGTCTTCAACGACTGGGCGCAGTTCCCGCAACTTTTACAAAATAAATCAGCCGCGTAAAAAATCCGCGATTGTTTTGATCTGGCTTGCATCCTGCAACGCCGGCGCATGGCCGCAGCGTGCAAACGTAACCAAGCTGGCCTTAGGCCCGCGCCGGGTCATTTCTTCCGCGACGTCGTTGGGCAAAATATCCGACCGCTCGCCGCGCAGCACTAACGTTGGCGCCCGAATGCCGTCATACACACCCCACATATCCACGTCCTGCGCAAGATGTTTGAAGCCTTCCGCAATCCGCACATCGTAGCGTAAGTGGTAACTGCCGCTGCTTTCATCCACGCTTTCCCACGCGAAACGCCGCCACGCATCGGCGCCGTCAATCCCGAAATCCGCATAGGTGGCGCGGCAATAACGCTCGGCATCCAGCATATTGGGAAACACCGGCTGCTTGCCCACATATTCGCCGATGCGTTTCAAACCAGTCACCGGCAGAAACGGCCCCACATCATTCACAATGAGTTTACGGATGCGCGCCGGGTGCTGCGCGGCGATCAGCATCCCGATCAGCCCGCCCATCGAGGTGCCCAGCCAGTCCACGCAATCGATTTTCAAATGATCGAGCATGCGCAGGCAGTCGGCAACATACGTGCCGTAATTATACTGCGCCGCTTCGCTCATGTTATCGCTAAAGCCGCGCCCCGCCATGTCGGGTGCGATCACGCGGCGGCCCGCGCACAAGGCGCGCGCCGGCACATCAAAATCCCAGCTGTTGCGGGTCAAGCCATGCACGCAGAACAGCGGCGCCTCGCCATCCGCCGCGCTTTCCGCACGCCATAACAGGGCGTGCAAGGCACGTCCATTCTTCGCCCGAGCAGTTGTGCCCACCCGCGAAGCGGCGGGCACAGAGCGAACGGCAACCGCGTTAGCGGCGATAAATAAGGAAGAGGGAATCATAAAACGACAGGCGGAACGGTTACATCAAGTGATGCAAAAACAGCCCGCCACGCTCGCAAAATAAAGTTACTGAAGCGTTAGTCACGCTGGGGGGACGGGGGCTTAATCATCCCTTAATACTTGGCACGTAACTTTTCTGGAACTCTGGACACGCCCCCCTTCGCAGCCCGCGTCGTTGCATGGCCTGCCCGGTAGTTTACAAGGAGTCAGGCGACAGCCATGCGCCGTTCATTTGTCGAAATCTTCCTGCTGGTTTTTCCTTCGACGGCGCTGGTGTTCGGCGGTCTTCTTTATTTCCTGATGCACCTCAACACCTTCGGCCTGAACGGGCTGCTGTTCGCCATGGGCATGGGCATTGCCTGCGGCCTGGTGTTTGGTATTGGCATCGGCTATTTCGCGCGCGGCGGCGAACTGAGCTTCGCCATTGAATCCGCCAAGGATGCGCAGACCCAGCTTCAAATCGCGCTTCTGCAAATGGGCTACCGTATCGATAACCAGTTCCAGCGCATCATGCTGTTCCAGCCCACCATGCGCGCCGGCCTGTTCGCCGACCGCATCCGCGTGGAATTCCGTTCGGGCGAAGTTCTCATCGAAGGCCCGCAATACCATCTGGAACGTCTGCGCGTAAATCTGGGCGTTTAACGTCGCCACGGCTGTCATCCCGGGCAAGCGTTAGCACGACCCGGGATCCCATTTTGTTTTTTGCTTAATTGGGAAGTCACCATGGGATCCCGCATCACGTGCGGGATGACATTGTTCAAAAATCCCAGCGCTTTAAGCCCCCCAACACCCCGGAAACCATTATCCCGCTTGCATAACCGCGCCCCGGCCCTATGTTAGCGCCATTATGTCGGAACCCCTGAATTCACTGGGCTTTGCCAAGCCCCCCGCCCAGACCCGTGTGGTGGTTGCCATGTCGGGCGGCGTGGATTCATCCGTCACCGCCGCCCTTCTCAAAGAACAGGGCTATGATGTGGTCGGCATCACGCTGCAGCTTTACGATCATGGCGCGGCCACCTCCTGCGCCACCGCGCCCACACCAAAATCCCGCACCTGCTGCGCCGGGCAGGATATTTACGATGCCCGGCGCGTCGCCGGCATGATCGATATTCCCTATTACGTCCTCGATTACGAAAGCCGTTTTTCGCAAAGCGTGGTCGATGATTTTGCCGATAGTTACCTGCGCGGCGAAACGCCGGTGCCCTGCGTGCGCTGCAACCAGCGCGTGAAATTTCGCGACCTGTTGCAGACCGCGCGCGAGCTCAACGCCGATTGCCTTGCCACCGGCCACTATGCCCAGCGCATCCTGAACGCCGAAACCGGCCACGCGGAACTCCGGGCCGGCGCGGATGCCACCCGCGACCAAAGCTATTTTCTTTTCGCCACCACGCAGGAACAGCTCGATTACTTGCGCTTTCCCTTAGGAAACTTAAGCAAAACCGAAACCCGCGCCTTGGCCGAAAAATACCACCTGCACGTCGCCGACAAGCCCGACAGCCAGGATATCTGTTTCGTGCCGAACGGCAAATATGCCGATGTGGTCGCCAAGCTCCGCCCGCATGCGATAGCGCCGGGCGATATCGTGGATGAAGCGGGCAACGTGCTGGGCCAGCACGAAGGGATCATCCATTTCACCATCGGCCAGCGCAAGGGCCTGAACCTGCAGACCCGCGCCGGTGAAAACCGCCCGCCGCTTTTCGTGCTGCGCCTGAATGCCGATGCGCGCCAGGTTGTGGTGGGCCCCTATGAACGCCTTGCCACCACCACGCTTGTTTTGCGCGATGTGAACTGGCTGGATGGCGAACTTGCCGCCGCCACAAACATCACCCGCGATGTAGCAATCAAATTCCGCAGCGCCATGGCGCCCATTGAAGCGCGCGTGACGCGCGACGGCGCCTCAACTTTTGTCACCTTCGCCGCCGCCCAGCACGGCATTGCCCCGGGCCAGGCCTGCGTGATGTATGATGCGGCGTTAACGACAGGAGGCGCGCGCCTCCTCGCCGGCGGCTGGATCGCCGCTGCTGCGCCCGCCGCCATATCTGCCGCCACCGCCGCATAAAAAACTTTTCCCCTCGCTGTGTGGGGCTTTTCATAAAAAGCCCCTTCCGCATCCACTCTCGCGTCACCCCGGCGAAGGCCGGGGTCCACGACAGACCACACAACAAAGCCCTCCCTGCCGGGCCTTTCGTGAATGCCGGGAAAGTTCCCCCTATCAAAAACCCCCGTCCGCACAGCATGACAAACAATCATGCTTCGCTTGACGCCCCCCGCATTTCCGCCTAAAACACCCCGTCTTTTATAAGATATGGCAGCGTAGCTCAGTGGTAGAGCAGGGGAATCATAATCCCTTGGTCGGGAGTTCAAATCTCTCCGCTGCTACCAATAAAAATGGCCCCCATGCGGGGCCTTTTTTATTGGTAGGTGCGGCGGGTGAATGAACTCCCCGAGTTCATAAAACAGTCCGGGGGACTGTTTTGCGCGAGGCGCTCCAGCGCCGAGGGTTGAGCGTTTGCGAAACCCAAAAACATGCTCCGGCATGTTTTTGCAAATCTCGTTCTAGCCACAAAAAGTTTCCTTTTTGATAGAATTTTTTACTTTTAAGCGCCCATGGATTAGCCTCTCATTAAATAAATTGTCATGAGAAAGGTGTAGTATGAAAGTTTATACATCTACATCCCTGCGCGGCGCTGTTTAATCTAAAAAGCTTAGAAGTACTTACTTCACCACATCCAGCAGTTCAATCTTGAACACCAGATCTGAATTCGGCGGGATCAGCGGGCTGGGTGAGCTGGCGCCGTAGGCGAGCGAAGCGGGGCATACCACTTTCACCGTGCCGCCGACTTTCATGTGGGAGACAACTTCCGTCCAGCAGGGAATGACCTGGTTGAGGGGGAAGGTCGCCGGTTCGCCGCGCTTGTATGAGCTATCAAACACCGTGCCGTTTTGCAGCGTGCCTTCGTAATTCACCTTCACCGTGTCGGTGGTGGCGGGCGTGGCGCCGGTGCCTTCCTTCAGGGTGGTGACAGCGATACCGGAAGCGGTTTTGGCGGTGGCCGGCGCCGGCGCAACAGCAGGGGCCGGGGCAACGGCGGGAGCGGGCGCCGTGGTGGGAACCTGCGCCTGCGCGGGCAGCGCGGCGAGCGTGAACAGGGCAAGCAAAAGCAAGGCATAACGCATGAGGTGGAATTCCTTATAAAGAGGGAAACGCAGCGGGGTGCTAACCCCGGCCCATTATTACAGGGCGCCTATTATTGGTCCAGACGCAGGGCAAAAATGTGGCGGCGCGGGCGGGTTTGATGTTTTTTGCCGCGCTTCAGGCCTTCTTCAAAGCTTCCATCGAACGGAACAGCAGGCCGTTCATCGCATCATGCGCATGCGCGATTTCGGCGGCGTTATCGGCGATGGTGTAATGGTTTTCCGCCAGCCAATCGCGCACCGCCGCATATGAATGCAGGGCCGGCTCCAGCATATCGCGGGAATGGCAGAAAAATTCGCCCGCCACCATGCGCCGGCCGAACAATACTTCATGCGCCACCAGTTCCGCGTTCACCAAAATCGCCGACAGGGCCGGGTATTCCACTTTATGCGTCGGCATATCCAGCATCACGCGCCGCTTATCCATCACATGGCTGATCACGTTGATATCGGCGGGCAGCGCATCGGGCAGTTCGCCGCGGCAGGCGCGCAAAACGCCCGGCATGTCCAGTCCGGTGCGCCAGATACGTGGCGCGGCATCGATATTCACGAAAATTTTTACCCGGTGCAGATCCTGTGCCGCCTTGGGAAACGGCTGGCCGTTATTGAACACATCAAAATGCAGGCCTTCGGGCTGCGTCTCGGTGAGGCGCCATGAAATATTGCCTTCGTCCAGCGAATAATAGCGGGGAAACAGCTGCGCTAGGCCTTTGCGCAGCTGCGCGTTAAAGCTGGCGATCTGCGCCTGCGCATACAGCGCGGCTTCTTTCTGCGGAAACAGTTTGCCTAAAATATGCCGCTCGTTCCATTGCAGGCTGGCGCCGTCGCGCACAATCAGCGGCGCATCGATAAATTCGGCCGTACCGACTTTCTTTAAAATTTTGGGAAAGGTGAGGAGCTGGAAAAAATCGCGGTCAAAATGAATGGGAATACGCGGCATATAAATAATGCCGCGGTTCTCGTAATGGCGCGCCAAGTCATCGCCATAGGCTCGCGCATATTCGCCAAAACTTTCTTTTTCTTCCAAAACCAAAAAATTATCCGGCACTTCGGCATTTTTGCTGATCATGCTGCCGCCCTCTCAAGCGCCTGCGCGGCAAACTGCAAATCCGCCTTATCGCGCGCAAAAATAACATTCCCGGCATAGCGCCGTTCATTCATTTCCTGCGTTGCCTGCTCGGCGGTCATCACGCCGCCTGGTGAAAGCCGCAGCTGATCCACGCTATACTGCCAGCCTTGCGCCAGCAGCTTATCGATAATGTTTTTGGTGTGCGCCAGTGCCGGGTCGCATTCCACCAGCAGCGTGCGAAGGCCTGGCAGCGCCAGCGTGGCGGTCATGCCCGCCAGCACTTTATCCTCATGGCCATCGACATCGATTTTAATATGGGTGGGCTGCATCACCGCGCCGCCTGCAATCAATTGATCCAGCGCGAAACTCACCGCGCCCTGCGCAAAACGGCTGGCCCGCGCATAATCATGGGAGGGCGTTGAAAGATCATGAAACGAACCGCCGGTTGTCATGCCATTCAGCAGCAGCGTGGTCAGCGTGCTCGTTGGCCCCAACCCTGCACAATAGGCGGTGATTTTTTCATGCGCGGCATTCAGAAATATGCTGCGGTTCAGCTCGGCGTAATTCTGCGATTCCGGCTCGAACGCAAACACGCGCGCCCCCCGCATCACGCCCGCATATAAACTATACATGCCCACATTGGCGCCGATATCGATGAACACGTCATCCGCTTTAAAACTCTCCAGCCACGCAATCGTGGCGGGTTCTTTGGTGAAAAGCGTCGCCACACGCCATTCGCTGAGGCGCGAGGATACGCAGTAGCGCAACAGCTTTTCGCCTAGCTGCAGTTCGGCGAATTTATATGGCCGCTCCGGGTCGGCAAGCGTTTTAAAGCGGGCAATTTTTTCAATAGCGTAAAGCGGCGGCACGGCATTCATGCAGACAATCTATCGCTTTCCTTATGCTGTAGCCAGCCCGCAACCATACCCGCGCATGGGTGAATCGCATTCTGCAAATCCGCTAAATACGGGGTTTTTATAACGCCCACGCGCCGGCGATGCGCAGTTGCTGACGATATTAGTATGCCGCCCGGCATTCGCCGCCATAAACCCGCATGCGCGCGCACTAAACAATTTTAATCATCGGCCACCCACACTTCGCCCGCTGTTTTTTCCTTATCCGATTCTTCGTGAGTGCAAATCATGGAAGACATGCTGCGCGAATTTTTGACCGAGACGAATGAAAGTCTCGCCACGCTCGATGCGCAGCTGGTCAAGCTCGAGCAGACGCCGAACGACCCCCAGTTGCTCTCCAGTATTTTCCGCCTCGTGCATACCATCAAGGGAACCTGCGGTTTTATTGGCCTGCCGCGCCTCGAAAAAGTCGCGCATGCCGGCGAAAATGTGCTGGGCAAATTCCGCGAAGGCCTCTTGCCCGTCACGCCCCGCGCCGTTACGCTGATTTTAAAATCCATCGACAACATCAAATATTTAATCGGCGAACTGGAAGCCTCGGGCCGCGAAGCCGAAGGCAGCGACGATGAACTTATTATGGCCCTTGATGTGCTGGCGTCGGGCGTCGATATCGAAATCCCCATGCCGGCCGCGCCCGAATTTGCCGTGCAGGCGCCAGCAAGCGAAACCCCGGCGCCCGACGAGCATGGTTTTATCCCGGTCAAAGCGGGCGATGTCTATACCCTGCAGCAGAACATGAACCCCTTCCCCACGCTGGAGCCCCTGCACGAGCCCGCCCGGCCCGCCACGCTCATGTCCACGTCCGCCCCGCAGGAGGCAAAAGAAGTCAAGGAATCGGCGGTGAGCAACCAAAGCGTGCGGGTGGGCGTCGATACGCTTGAAAACCTCATGACCATGGTCAGCGAGCTGGTGCTCACCCGTAACCAGCTTTTGCAAATCCAGCGCAGCGTCAAAGGCACCGCTTTTGATGCGCCGCTGCAGCGCCTTAATCAGGTGACCAGCGAATTGCAGGAAGGCGTGATGAAAACGCGCATGCAGCCCATCGGCAATGCGTGGGGCAAGCTGCCGCGCATTGTGCGCGACATTGCGCAGGAAACAGGCAAGAAAATCGAACTCGAGATGCACGGCGAAAATACCGAGCTCGACCGGCAGATTTTGGAACTCATCAAAGACCCCCTCACCCATATGGTGCGGAATTCCGGCGATCACGGCATTGAAGCCCCCGCCGACCGCCGGCTGGCCGGCAAGCCCGAAACCGGCACCATCAGGCTCTCCGCCTACCATGAAGGCGGCCACATTATTATCGAGATCGCCGATGATGGCCGCGGGCTCGACCTGGAGCGCATCAAGGCCAAGGCCCTTGCCAACGGTCTCGCCACCGAAAGCCAGATCGCCGCGATGACCGACCAGCAGGTCATGCAGTTCATTTTCCGCGCCGGGTTTTCCACCGCGGCCGCCGTCACCTCGCTCTCGGGTCGCGGCGTCGGCATGGATGTGGTGCGCACCAATGTCGAGAAAATCGGCGGCACGATTGTCATGCACTCGGTGGCGGGCAAGGGCTCGCGCTTCCAGATCAAAATTCCTCTTACGCTGGCCATCGTCTCCGCGCTTATTGTGGAATGCGCCGGCAACCGCTTTGCCATTCCGCAGACCGGCGTGGTGGAACTGGTGCACGCCTCAGCTTCCAGCGAGCACCGTATTGAACTCATCAACGGCACGCCCGTGCTGCGCCTGCGCCAGCGTTTATTGCCGCTTGTAGCGCTCGAAAAAACCCTTGGCCTTGGCGCGGGCGATGTAAAGCCCGATGCCCGCGCCTTCGTGGTGGTGGTCAAAGCCGGCAATGCCAGCTTCGGCCTCATCGTCGACCGGGTGCACGATACCGAAGAAATCGTGGTCAAACCCGTCTCGGCGCTGCTCCGCCAGATTGGCGTCTTTGCCGGCAACACCATTCTGGGCGATGGCCAGGTGATCATGATCCTCGATCTCAACGGCGTCGCGCAAAACCTTGGCGCCGATGCGGGCGAAAGCCAAACCGAAACCACAGCGGCGGTGGCGACCGCCGAACGCCAATCTTTCCTTTTATTCGAAGCGGGCGATGGCACGCCCAAGGCCGTGCCGCTCTCGCTCGTCGCCCGCCTCGAAGAGATCGACCGCAAACAGATCGAATATTCCAGCGGCAGCGCCATGGTGCAGTACCGTGGCAGCCTTATGCCCTTGGTGCCCATCGAAG